>CAMPJQ010000655.1 GCA_946886925.1 uncultured Terrimonas sp. | reverse complement strand
CGGCAGGTTTTCAAAAACGGGCTTTAAAGTAGTAAGAAAAGTATCATAAACATCTTTAATAGGAATAATATCATAAGGATTACCCAGTGTTTTGCTGAGTTGTTCTGCATCTTTTACAGAATGACCGGATGAAAATGAAGACGGCATCAAAATAGCGCGAACATTGTCTGCACCCAACGCTTCACAAGCCAGGGCAAGCACAACCGCGCTGTCTATACCGCCACTGCTGCCCAGTATGGCTTTTGAAAACCCCATTTTGCTGAAATAATCCCGTATGCCCAATATAAGCGCATTGTGTATCTGGAGGATATTATTTCCGTCAGTAAGAAAATCAATGATCTTATCGAAATCATTAATTTTGGAAACACGCATTTCTTTGTCGGTTTGACCCGAAATGACTGCGGGTTGGCGACCATGTACTTCATTTGGTGGCGCTGCTTGATTACCGGGTTGTGTTAAATCTATTATGCCGAACGCTTCTTCAAAGTAGGGCATTTCTTTCAGGAGATTGCCTTTTGCATCGTAAACAAGGCTTCCCCCGTCAAACACAATTTCTGTTTGTGAACCAACGGCATTGCAATACACTAAGGGCAGCTTATACTTCAGCACATTGGCTTTTGCTACCTCTTTACGGTCTTCATCGTGGTCATAGTCAAAAGGAGATGCCGATATATTGATCATAATATCGGGCTGTTGTTTTGCCAGCATATCCATTGGGCAAATACGGTACAGGGGATTGTCTCCCAGGTTCCACACATCTTCACAAATGGTAAGGGCAATGCGGTGGTTCCTGAAAGGGATTACGACCCACTCAAATGAAGGTTCAAAATACCGGTTTTCATCAAATACGTCGTAGGTAGGCAACAATGTTTTATGTGCTACACCCAGTACTTCCCTGTTGTATATCAGCCAGGCCGCATTAAAAAGATCTTTACCGAGCAGCTCCGGATTTCTTTTCGGCGCCCCGATAATGACGCCTATGCCTTCAGTATGTTGTTTTATTTCGTCAACCGAAGTATAACATTCATTTATAAAATCATCAAATTCCAGGAAATCGCGGGGAGGATACCCGCAAACGCTCAGTTCGGAAAAAACAACCAGTTCGGCGCCGGCGGCTTTAGCCTGTTCAATAGCCGATATGATTTTCTTTGTGTTGCTTTCAAAATTACCGATATGATAATTTTGCTGTGCTATTGCTATCCTCATAACTGCAAAATTAAAGGCGGCATCATCGGGTACAAAAAATAATTAATTTTTGCATGATTAAACCAGGTTATCAAAGGTACTGCTACGAATTCCAGTGGCATACCTGCGTGCTGATTCAGGAATGCAACTTAACGTAGCCAGGAATGCACGAATACATCATATGGCATATTACAAGGAGTAGGCATGTCTTTATAGTTTGGGAACACCCCGCTTTGTTGTACCTTCGCTACTCCAATTGAAATGCAATGAAAAAGATGTTAGCTATTTTGCTGGTGGGATTATTTATAGCGCTGAATAGCGTTTCTGCGCAATGTTCCATTTGCACTAAAACCGCGCAGCAAATGGGCGAAAAGCCGGCTAAAGCATTAAACGCGGGCATCCTGTACCTGATGGTTACGCCTTTTGCCGTGGTAGGATTTATAGGTTACCGGTTATGGAAACAAAACAGGAATGATAAGGTTTAATGGTACCGGTAGATTGTTCCGCGTCAAAAACTTTTCCCCAATACCAGGTCAGGTGATGTTATGCTTCCGCTGAAGTTGCAAAAGCTTTACATATTTAAGCAGGGTTTGATAGGCAACGCTTTTTGCGATCAAAAATCCATCCACACCATCTAAAAATCCCCTTTTAAAGATATAGCCCGTAACAAAGGCAGAAAGTGGGTTAAAAATAACATGAAATATAGTTGATCTTTTTCCCTTTTTCAGCATGGCTTCCGACTGTATGGTGGTAAACCGGTTCATCTGCAATATATGCTCGTCAATAGTATAATAGGTATAATGCAGAATATCTCCGGGCAAACGGTAAATATTGGCGCCCGCATTCATTTCTATCTTATCGTGCGGATTAACGCCACCCCATTTTCCTTTTTGCCTGTTCAGTATACGCAGTTTTCTATCCGGGTACCATTTGCCATGCCTTATCCATTTACCACAGTAATTGGCGCAACGGTTCATCGTGTATCCATCGTAAGGAAATCCTTCCTGCTTTGCAGAATATATTGCATTGTAAAGTGTTTCATCTAAAGCCTCATCGGCATCTAATGACAATACATGATCGTACTTTGCCTGCTGCAGTGCAAAATTCTTTTGTTCGATATAGCCTAAAAAAGGTTGTTCAATAAAACGTACTCCATACTGCTGGCAAATCCCTTTCGTATGATCTTTTGATAAGGAGTCTACAACAACAATTTCATCGGCAATACTCTTTATACTTTCCAGGCACCGGGCAATGTTTTTTTCCTCATTAAAAGTGATAATAACAACAGATAGCGGCTTCATAAAATATTAATTCATTGTAATATTCCAATAATTCACTGGCTAACTAAGGATGATAAAGTATTAATAGAAATCGCTATTTCCATACCAACAATGCAAAATGCATTCACTTTAACTCAACTTTCAGCATGACAACTTATTGAAACATAGTGTTGCATCTGCTGAAAATCCATGAATGGATTTTTAGCAGGCTAATCTGTTCAAACATATAAAGGGGG
>CAMPJQ010000654.1 GCA_946886925.1 uncultured Terrimonas sp. | reverse complement strand
GCATACCCAGCACCAGTCCAATTCCTTTTCCACCCGGATCAACACTCCCGGTAAAAGAAACCATATAGCCGTTTTGCTCATCATTCAGGAACCAGTCTACCGCATCCTTGTAGGTATCTTTTATACTCGCGTCCGGCAGGGGAGGAATTAACGAAGCTACAGGGTAGTGCACATAGGATTCACCAGACAGTTGCAGCACGCCTGTGTATGGTATGGGTATACCCGCTATACGGAAAAATAAATGAGAAGGTAATTCCGTAAAGCGATCAAAACCAAAGTTTTGTTTAAAGGTTTCCGGATCGCTTATTTTAAAATCATACGGTTTGGAAAGGAATAAGCCGTTGTTCGATATGCCGATAGTTAATCCAGTTGCATCCGCGAATTCAAACCCTTCTTTTCCCAGTGCTATCAGTTTGTCCGACACCTTTTTCCAGAACCGGCTCACCGTGTTGGCTGCCTCCTTAGCATTCTTCCCGGGTTTATACAATTGTATTTTAAAGAAAACAGAGGGATCTTTAGGGTCAAGATAAAAATCTATAAAGCTGTAAATAATAGCATTACCTACACTTTTTAGTTGAAACTTATCCCCGGCGTCCTGGTCAAACACCATGATATGCAGGTATTTCTGATCCCCGGCAAGAGGAATGTCCGTACCATATTTATGTATAAAATAACATCCTGATTCATATTCTATATGGGATTTTATTTTCTCCCAGGCCAGCGAGTTGCGTATTTCTCTGAATATACCAACATTGGGAAATTCGGATAAACCCACGCCGTTGAAAGAAGCAATTGAACTGTCGCTGTTGGTTACTACCTGGAACGATCCCTCACCCACTGCAAAAGATATGCCTTCGTCTGTTTTGACGTTTACGGTACCACTGAAGTCAAAACCATTTGCTGTTGACGTAATATTGTCTGACTCAATTATAAAACTGCTGCCGGCATTTCCGATGGGTGCGGGTGTGGTAACGGTTTGCTTTGGGGGTGCACTCATCTCTTTCTGGCAGGAGCTCAGCGCAATAAGTCCGGAAACGAAAAAGCCTAACCAGGCTGCGTGTGGGGAAAAGAGGGATGATGCCATAACAATCGTTTTTACTAGAAGATTTGAAAACGCAAACAACCTCAACAATGGTAAGCAGGAAACAATCAAATAAATAGTGCAAATGCTATTGCACCGTTATCATGTAGGGAAGGGTATTTCAATAAGTTAAAGTAAGAGATGGTAAACAGCTAACAAGTTAAACAAAAAATTTGACGCCGGAAAGCAAAAAAAACAGCGCAATAATTCTTGTTGTTACTTTCTTCTGCACATCCTGCTGGTGACTCTGGCGCGGCCCCACGCTTCTTATCTACCCGCGGCGAAGACCCCGGGCGGGACGGGAAGCCTGTGCTCTCCCAACGCCTGTTATGCTGCTTCACTTTTCACTTTTATGATATACACTTTCAATCACATCTTTGATGGACGGAAATGTATTTTTCAATTTATCTCCAAGTGCGGCGGGCTTTACCCATTCAATCTGATGTATATCTTCTTCTGTTTGTGGTTGCAATGCTTGTGATGATGCGGCTTTCATCCTGTACCAGTGCGATTCTTTTAGTATATGCCTGCCAAATTCAGTGTAGGTATGAAAGGTGGTCGTTGTAAATTTTTTGAGCTGCACATTTGTTAGCCCGGTTTCTTCCTTTACTTCTCTTACCGCGCATTCTTCCAGCGTTTCTCCTCTATCCAGTTTACCTTTGGGCAAGTCCCATTTCCCTCTACGGAAAATCATCAGTACTTCCTTTTTCTCATTTTCTATCAAACCTCCGGCAGCCTGTATCAGCGTAAAATGTTTCCAGAGTAATTTCTTTGATTTTTCAATACTGGCAGTGAAAAGAATACCGGCATGAAACCCCTGTTTTGCAATTTCGTGCAACAATGCATTAATGGCATGGCTGGTCATTTCATCTATAAAAACGGTATCCGGGTGATGCCTGTATTTTTCGATAGCAGGTGTTATTTCATCGCACAGGAAAACGGGCTTATTACCAAAGTATATTTTCAGAACCATACCATTCAATTTTTATTATTTTCGCGCCATGACAAATGAAAAAGCTGTAGCCGAAAAGCTTTTACAAATTAATGCTATCCGGCTGAATCCGCAACAACCATTTACATGGGCCTCGGGCTGGAAAAGTCCTATTTATTGCGATAATCGCAAAACACTGTCTTTCCCATACATCCGCGACTTTGTAAAATCGGAGCTGTGTAATGTAATATTCGAAAGCTTTCCCGAAGCAGACATGCTTGCGGGCGTAGCCACCGCCGGTATTGCATGGGGCGCAATGGCTGCCGACCAGTTGAAGCTGCCTTATATATATGTTCGTCCCAAACCCAAAGAACATGGGTTGGGCAACCAGGTAGAAGGTTTTTTTGAACCCGGCAAAAGGGTAGTAGTGGTGGAAGACCTGATCTCCACGGGCAAAAGCAGCCTGCAGGTTTGTGCCGTGCTTAAAGAGCAGGGATTGTTAGTGGAAGGCATGGTGTCTATTTTTACGTACGGCTTTGATGTGGCTGCAAGTGCTTTTGCAGAAGCCGGGGTGGCTCTGAAATCATTAACCAATTATGAAACGCTTATATCCCTTGCATTGGAAAAAGGAATAGTGGGGGCTGCTGAAGAAGTTACGTTATTAAACTGGAGGAAGGATCCGGCACATTGGGAGGGTTAGGGAGA
>CAMPJQ010000653.1 GCA_946886925.1 uncultured Terrimonas sp. | reverse complement strand
ACTACCATATATGAAAAATGGGCCAGTCCTTTATCTTCAAATTGCTCAATGATGTAATTGTCTGAATAGGCAACAGTTTTGCTAAACAATTCAATTGGCTTTGCGATGGATATCGCGCCTAAACATGCCAGGCTGGAGATAAATGTTCTTCTTTCCATGTCTTCTATAAATATTTTCTGTAAATCTAGTTTTACGTTGCGAATGAAATGGCATTTGACTCCCACAGATTTCGCTGGTGATCTCAGCGTTAATCGGTGATGCCCGTGGGAAGCAGTTGGACATTTTTCATTTAAATTAACATTAGTTAATAACCCTCCTAACGATAACGGCCATGGTGATGTTCTCTGTGAGTACTATTCTCTTTAGAAAACATGGAGGCAGCTTATTGCAAAATAAACTTGCTGCCTCAATGTGTTCAAATTATCAAGCAATTGGCTCTGCCTTAAAGCCTTTACTTTTGACGATGTTAATTACTTCATCTTCTGTAATTCCCTTAGAACTTACCGTAAGGATTTTGTCCGAATTTGCGGTATCTACATTCCATTCTTGAATGCCTTCAGCGTTATCAAAGTCAGCTTGTACTTTCGATACACATCCTCCACAGTTGAGGGTTGTTTTGAATTGAAATTCTTTATTTTCCATTGATTTAAAATTTAATTTGTTATTTGATCCTGCAAATGTTCACACAATATCACGGTGATTGTTATGCAATTTCTTGTTTGATTTGTGAGATTTACTGTTTTACTTCTTCCACTTTAAACGTAAGCTGTTGCTTACCACGCTTACGCTGCTCAAGGCCATTGCCGCTCCTGCAATCATGGGATTGAGCAAGAAGCCATTGATCGGATAAAGAATTCCTGCCGCAATAGGGATACCGATAAGGTTGTAAATAAATGCCCAGAACAGGTTTTGCTTAATGGTGGCTACCGTTTGTTTGGACAATTTTATGGCCTGTGGTATCTTGGACAGGTCGGATGAAATAATGGTCATTTTGGCTACGTCCATCGCTATATCACTTCCTTTGCCCATGGCTATACTTACATCTGCGGTTGCCAATGCGGTACTGTCGTTGATACCATCGCCCACCATGGCCACAACTTTGCCTTGCTGTTGCAATTCTTTTACAAAATCGGCTTTGTGCTGCGGCAATACTTCTGCTTTGTAATGCTTGATGCCTGTTTGCCCCGCAATGGCTTTTGCTGTGGCTTCATTATCGCCTGTGAGCATATACAGGTCAATGCCCATTTCCTGCATTTCTTTAATGGCTTGCACCGAAGTTTCTTTAATCTTGTCTGATATGGCCAATACTGAAAGCGTTTGTTTGCTATCAGCAAACCAGATTACGGTTTTGGATTGTTTGCCCCATTCATCAGCTTGTTTTTGCAATTCTTCCGGAATTGAAATGTCATTTTCCGTCATTAACTTTTTATTTCCTACAAAATAAGTTTCGTTGTTGAAATCAGCTTTTGCTCCCTTCCCGGTAATGCTGTCGAAGTTGGTTAATTCAACTTTTTCAAAGTTTGAAACTTTAGTAAAGTTGTTTACAACCGCATCAGCCAATGGATGCTCAGATTGCTTTTCAATGCTCAGCAAAATGTTTCCCGTAGAATCGTCATTATTGAGCCATCGGATACCTGTTATTTCCGGTCTGCCTTCGGTGATCGTTCCGGTTTTGTCCAATACGATGGCGTTGACTTTCTTAGCTAATTCAAGGCTTTCCGCATCTTTAATCAAGATGCCTTTTTCCGCACCTTTGCCCACACCCACCATAATAGCCGTAGGCGTAGCCAATCCCAACGCACAGGGACAGGCGATGACCAAAACCGTAACGGCTGCCAACAATCCGTGCACAAGACCACTTTCACCACCCAAGATAATCCAAAGTATAAAAGTGAAGATGGCGATTCCAATCACCACCGGAACGAAAATGGCCGCAATTTTATCGACTAATTTCTGTACCGGTGCTTTACTTCCCTGGGCGTCCTGCACCATTTTAATGATCTGGGCAAGCATGGTTTCCTTGCCAACTTTTACTGCTTTGAATCGAAAACTTCCTTTTTGATTAATCGTTCCGGCAAATACTTTTTCGTTTTCTTCCTTCAAAACGGGAACAGGCTCGCCGCTCAACATACTTTCATCCACATAAGAAACACCGGAAGTGACCATTCCGTCCACAGCAATTTTTTCACCGGGTTTTACCAAGACAACATCACCTGCATTCACCTCTTCAATGCCTGTCTGTTTTTCTGTTCCGTCCGCCTGTATCACTATTACGGTTTTTGGCTGTAAGCCCATCAGCTTTTTAATGGCTGAAGATGTATTGCCTTTGGCTTTTTCTTCCAATAATTTTCCCAAATGTATAAAGGCGATGATCACCGCGGCGGCTTCAAATTATACGTGGGCTTCCAGCCCTCTTTCCTGCCAGAATTCGGGGAAAAGCATATTGAAAACACTGAAAACATAGGCAATCCCGGTACTCAGTGCCACCAATGTATCCATATTGGCAGAACGGTGTTTTGCCTGTTTCCACGCATTTGCAAAGAAATCCCTGCCCAACCATAACACAACAGGTGTTGAGAATGCCCACATAATTTCATTGCCATAAGGCATTTCCATAAAGAACATACCGATAACCACTACCGGAAGCGAGAGCAGTACCGCCCAAATGGTTTTTCTTTTTAAGTCCCGATAGTTCTTTTCGTGAATGGCTTCCAAAGTTT
>CAMPJQ010000652.1 GCA_946886925.1 uncultured Terrimonas sp. | reverse complement strand
CTACGGAAGCCGGCGATGCAAGGGATTACGGTTTTATGTACAGCAGGAGCTTTCACGATCCCGATGGCCATATATGGGAAATGGTATGGATGGACCCTGAATCGGCAGCAGAGGGAACAAATGTAGCTGCAGAAGACACGCAGGTGCAATAAATTATAAATCCAGCGTTTGGGAACCTGCGTTTAGACGCATCCTTTAGGTTTTCTTCGTACCTTTTGTAAAACCTTACACATGAGTTCCGCATTTGTAAAAGAAGATGATGAACAATGGCTTCATGATGTGGGGCCCGGCATACATGCATTGATTTTATACCTTTCAAGAGAAAACAATGGTGTAAGAGTATACGAAAAGAAAACATATATGGATGCTGCCTCCGGCAAAGAAGTGCACGTTATGAGCAACGGGTTGAGTTATTCAAAGGATGAGGAGAGCAAATGGTATATATTTTAATACAAACTGTTTTATTGTTTTCGATGTGCCATTCGGCCGAAATATCTACTTGTTATTTCTTAAAAGTATATTGATACTCAATTTTCCCTACCAGCTTTTTTTGTTTGTTAAAACAAAGTTCTCTCGTTTTCAATCCATTTTCAGCATATTCATATCTCCAGGTAAGATAATCGCTTCCTCCCTGAACGGTTATCATTTGCACAAGCTGTCCTTCATCATTGTATTCAAATATATAATCCGGCAGCAGTTTGCCCAGCCTGCTATTGTACCGCACCACATCAGATAAGCGGTTGAGTGTATCGTAATAATAATATATTTTTTCGTTTGGCATATTATGCCGCCAGCTTTCCTCTTCTGTTACATTGCCCTGTTCATCACAAACAAACTTCACTATAGTGGTATCTGTGCCATTTTTGATGCGAAACATGTTTTCGGGGCAGTTATTACTGTATTTCCATTCATGGGTTTCTTTTTGCTGAATTTTACTGGTGAAACCTTCCGAAATATTGGTCGCAGCCAATAACCTGCCGGTACTATCATAACTATATTGGTATTTGTTTACCGATTCTTTGCTACTGTCAACAGACCGGTATAATTGTTCCCTGAAATTGTAGAAAGCTGTTGATGCTGAGGTTCCGGCAAATCCTGATTGGGTAAATGTTTTAATTTGAGTATAGCTGTTATTGGGGGTTATATCGCAGATAAAATCTTCGGATAGCTGTCCATTGGCTTCATAACTAAGTAATTTTACGCTGGTTACCCTGTTTTTTTTGTATAGCTGCTGCTGTTGCTGGTTTTGAGCGATTAACACGATATCGTGATAATAATATTGACTAAAACCCTGCTGTCCGGATAGGATGGCTATATTTAATAATGCAAGACTGCGTAGAAACGGGGATAAGTGAAGCTTCATAGCTGGCAAAAGTATTATTTTTATCAAAATTTAGGACGGTGTCTCATTTTAAAGAAAGAAAAGACAAAACTTGTTTGAATTGCGGGGCAGAAGTACAAGGCAGGTATTGTAGTGTATGCGGACAGGAAAATATTGAACCCAAAGAATCGGCCTGGCATCTTATAACGCATTTTTTTAATGATATCACGCATTTTGATGGAAAATTTTTTAATACGGTTAAATACCTATTGCTAAAACCGGGGTTTCTTACTGCTGAATATGTTCGGGGCAGAAGAGCAAGGTATCTGCACCCGATACGAATGTATGTGTTTACATCCGCTTTCTTTTTTCTTATTTATTTTTCTTTTATCAGCGGGCATGGCGCTGATGCTGAAAGCGAAAAGGGATTACAGGAAACTTTAACAAATCAGCAGAGCGAGCTGCAAACATTGCAGGGCATGTTAACGGCCACGACCGATACCAGTTTAAAAACCGCCATTCAAAAAAGCATTGTTAAATATGAACACCGGATAAGGGTGCTCACCGATAGTTTGAAAAAAGAAAGTGTTCAAAACGAAGAAAATCTCCGGGAAGCAACGGATGAAGCAGACTCTGCTATAACCATTATTCCTTTTGCTCCTTCCGTAAGATCAAAAATTGACTCTGCCCTGAAAGTCAGCAAAGCCGACAGTGCCAAAGGTAAAGTACGGATCAATGATAAGGAATTTTTTGACTTTACATTTTACCAGGACGAGTCTACCTATAAAGCTGTGCAGGATGAACTGCCGGCAGAGCGGAAAGATGGTAAAATAGAAAGAACAGCAAAATTAAAATTGCTCCATTGGCACATTGAAGAAAAAAAAGAAAGCGGCAAATTTTTCAATACCATAATGGAAAAGTTTAAACACTCCTTTCCTACCATGTTGTTCATTTCTCTTCCACTGTTTGCCTTTTTTTTAAAGCTATTGTATATACGCCGAAAATCGTTTTATTATGCCGACCATGGCATATTTTCTATTCATGCATACTGTGCACTCTTTATATTGTTGTTGCTGTATTATATGCTGGATGCAACTCAGATGCAGCTTCAATGGAAGATTTTTTCCCTGATGAAGACTGTTGTGGTTTTATATATGATTTATTATGTGTATAAAGCTATGCGTAATTTTTATAAGCAGGGAAGACTCAAAACGCTGCTCAAATATTTTTTATTAAGCTGGATGACTTTTATAGCAATGACCTTTCTGATTGTTATATTCTTTATTATATCGGCTTACAACGTTTAAAATAATATATGGAAACAACAGGAAAATCTTTTTTGCGCCTGGTAAAGATCATGGATGAGTTAAGAGCGCAATGCCCGTGGGATAAAAAGCAAAC
>CAMPJQ010000651.1 GCA_946886925.1 uncultured Terrimonas sp. | reverse complement strand
ATCTTATTACTCACTACTCACCACTGACCACTTCCTAACTCCATTCCTCCCATTTCTTATCACTCTTTTTATTAACCCTGGCGGCAATAATAACGCTGATCTCGTATAAAAGAAAAAGTGGAACGCAAACAATCATCTGGCTACCCCAGTCCGGCGAAGGAGTAATGATGGCGGCAAGCACCAGTAAGGCTATATATGCATATTTACGATAGGTCCGTAAAAACCCTGCTGTAAGTAAACCTACTCTTGCCAGCACCCACGAAGCCATTGGCAGTTCAAAAGCAACGCCCGACCCTAAAGTAATATCAATAATAGAATCCAAATAATCACTAAGCATAGGTTTGTAATCCAGTATTTGCTGGGTGCCTAATGAATAATTATACAGGAAATTAAAAGTAAAGGGCGCCAGTAAAAAATAACCAAATGCCGCTCCCAGGAAAAAGAAAAAAGAAACCCAGAAAATACTGCCCCTGGTATGTTTGAGTTCCTGTTCTTTTAATGCAGGTTTTACAAATCGCCAAACTTCCCAGCACAGATAAGGAAATGCTGCCAAAATTCCTCCTATCGCCGCAATGGAAATACTCGACATAAAAGTACCACTCACAGTAGTAACCTGGATCTTCATGGCAATAGGCGGCATGCATAAAGAATCGCCCATACCTATTTTATGACTTAATGCACAAAATAGTTTGTAAGAAATAAAACCCTCCTGGGTGGGGCCCATGATCACCTTGTCAAATATCCAGTCAATATTAAGAAAGATGGCAATGGCAAAAACCAATACCGCCGCTACGGCACGAACAATATGCCAGCGGAGTGCTTCCAAATGGTCTATAAAACTCATTTCCCCGTCTTCAGCATCCTGCTGTCCCCTGATCCGCTTAAAAAAGGATTTCCTTTGTGATTCTATTGCCAAGTAATTAAAAATTGAGGTAGCAAACCTAACGAAAAAACTGATCTTACCCATAATTGTATCCAGCCCGATTTTACAATACAGAAAATAAAAGCTGCTATTGAGCCGCTTTAACAATTCAGTTACAAAACCAGCCTGAAATTTTATTCTTTTCCAGGTGCCCCTATTCACGGTATTTTTCAATTATCAGTAAATAGTACCACAGAAGCCAGCTAATCTTCCATAAAACACCTGTTATATGCGGTATCTTTGTGCAGGTAAAGCACAAATAATGGCAAAACCCATATATCCCACTTTCGATATTCATAACCTTGTTGCCAACAAATCGCACAATAACCTGCTGAATGCCGACCGGTTTAAAAGATATCTCAGCAGCAATCCGCATCTTGGGGTAGCCCATAATCATGCTTTCTATCATCTGGTATACTTTACGGAAGGCTCGGGCGAGCATGTAATAGATTTCGTAACGTTTCCGGTTCAAAAAGGCATGATCTATTTTATGCGGCCGGGGCAGGTGCATAAGTGGCATTTTGATGAAGGAGTAGACGGATATATCGTAAATTTCTCTTCCACTTTTTTTGATCAGCTATTTATCAGTTCTAATTTCATTGACCAGTTTTCTTTCTTTGATCAAATTGCAGCGCACCAGGTATTGTTATTAAAAGAAGATACACAGCAGCAGGTTGAGCAAGTTTTTGAAACGATTTTATATGAGCAATCTGAAAAACAGTCGTCCGCGCAATTGATGATCGCTACTTTATTGCTGCAATTGTTTTTAACAGTAGAAAGAGACAATCCCAAAACAGTAAAGGAGGAACCTGCGGGTTACAATTCCGTTATCCTGCGCAATTTTCAAAAACTGATTGAGGATAATTTTAAAACCATAAGGCTTCCAAAAGATTATGCCGGGTTGTTGTATATCACCCCCAATCATTTAAATGCTTTATGCAAAGATTACCTGGGCATTTCTGCGGGGGAAGTGATCCGGAACAGGATCATACTGGAAGCAAAGCGCCTGCTGATCAATTTTAATTTATCGGTAGGTGATATCGCACTGGAACTCAACTTCCCGGATAACTCCTATTTCGTAAAATTCTTTAAAAAATACACCCGTACAACGCCGGAGGCCTTCCGGAACAAAAATTATAAACAACATTAAAACAAAATGATGTCAGCACCATTAAATAATAAAAAACCTTCGCTCCTGGTGAGCATGTGCAAAACGCAATGTCCACGCTGCCGCCGGGGCAAAATGTTCAAGGATCCTAATCCTTATCACCTGAAACATTTCATGAAAATGAATGATAAATGCGGAGTATGCGGCCAACATTTTGACCTTGAAGTAGGGTTTTATTACGGCACCGGCTATGTTAGCTACGGACTGGCCATTGCCATAAGCGTTGTTACCCTGATATTATGGGCAGCTACTATCGGCATATCTGTTCATGATTCCAGGGTGCTTTACTGGCTAGTTTTTAATGGCCTGTTGCTTGTTGCATTACAGCCTTATTTAATGCGCCTGGCCCGTACCATGTGGCTGTCCCTTTTTGTTGGATACGATCCGCAATGGAGGGAAAAACCGGCTGAAGTGCCGGAAAGGATAAATGACAGCATTAAAAATAACTGGTAAACATTGAAGCGGGCGTTGTAAATACTCTATGGTTTTAGTAGAATAACTAAAAAGTACCATAATCAAAGTATAAAGCACCACGATCAAAGAACATCCTGCCGTAGCTTTACAACCTGCTTTTTTATACTATTTGAAAATTAAAAACAATACCATGAGTCTAAGATTAGGCGACACAGCAC
>CAMPJQ010000650.1 GCA_946886925.1 uncultured Terrimonas sp. | reverse complement strand
TTTTTTCAACTGTGTTCAATTGATCTAATCCAGGGAAACAAGTAAAAGGGCCTTCAGCCAAAGAAAAATATGGTATAAATGTATAGTCAGGCTCGCCTTCTATGGTAAACTCACAAGGTTTTTCCGTTTTTCGTATCTTACTTATCAATACTTCCGGAGACATCTTTAAACGAATTGAATGCTCATTTTCTGCCTGAAACACATCCTTCATTAACGGACCTTTTAAAGCCATAAGCAGAGGTCCATAAGAAAAGGCAAATCTTGTAGCATCATCAATACGAGTCTCTCCAATGTATTTTTCCGCCTTCCATTTCATTGGTAATTCCCAGGTAATGATATCTCCATCATTCCAGGTACGGTCCAACGTAACATAAGTTCCCGGAACAACCTTGCTTACTTTTTTTCCATTGACTTTTAAATTGATATCGCTTGCCAGCCAATTTGGCGCACGAACGCGGATTTTCATAGCTACAGGTGACTTAGTTGACACCTGTAAGAATACATTTTTATCGTAGGGGAAGCTGGTTTTCATAGCTAATTTCAGCTCTTGCATGTTAACAGTAAATTTATATTCTGAAGCTGCAAATAAATTTATAAATACTCCGTCATCGTCGTGTGAATAAATGTATTGAGGCAACATTCCATACATTGCAGTCGCCTGAATCTCACAACAAGTATTTTGCACTGCCGGAGGGAATTTGCCGTCATTCATCTGGTTAAAATAGCGAATAGATCCATTCTCCCACTGAGCTGCAAAAATGATATTGAATAATGACTGTTCTATCTCTGCTGCATATTTTTCCTTTTCAGGCCATAACTGCAGCAGGCGATGGTTTAAATCAACCCAAAACACATTTCCACAAGTTTCATAAATATTATTGGGCAGGTTTGTTAGTTTATGAGATTTAGGCTTGCACTCAAAATGTTCGCATAAACTTATAGCTCCTCCGGGTGTTTGAAAATATTCACCATATATTTTCCAGGCTCCCAGGCACGCGTCCAAATAACGTTGTTCACCTGTAGCTTTGTAAATGTCAAATAATGCACAAATGCTGGTAAGCAAATAATTATGAGGTCTGTTCAGTGTAAATCGCCACGCTGCTTCAGGATGTCCCTGGGCCAGTGCATCCAGCCACCAATCCATATCGTAATACTTCATATTGGTCTGAATATCTTCCGGCTTTCCTATGGGTGAATGGTAAACCATTGGCCCGGCAATACTTCCCTGTATCCCCATACTTCCCAAAAGCATTAGCGGCAAATATTCCTCTGCATTATTATACCAGTCATAAAAAGGTCTTAATATTTTGTACGCCTTTTCATGGCCTGCACTACCGGCCGCCAATAACCCTTTTGTAAGCATTGCGCGGTCATAATTTTTTTGCTCATCCCGCATGATAAAGGGCCAGGTATCAGTTGATATTTTATAGTTGATGCTTTCATAGGGCATCATATAACCTCTCCCATTTGCGTATTGTCGACGATCTATTTCTTCCAATATGTCATTAACCGATTTACGGAATTCAGGTATTTCCTTGTAACGAAGTGAGTGCCCCATTCCTCCTAACATTCTTCCCTCGTTGGATCCGGTAAGAATGTCTATCCATATCCGGTTAGGGTCTTTGTCGTCAACCCAATGTGGCTTTTTTAAACAATCGCTCAGGTATTTTACATTTCTATCAAATACAGTTTGGAAAACACCCGGATCTAAAGCTACTCCGTTCAGCGCAGGCTTCGCTCCCATTGTTACAGGCTTCCATCCGGCAGGATCAGAAGCCGTAGTTTCATGCCGGCTCATTTTTCCTATCTCCTCATCGGTATGCCGGTTCATTTCTACCATAAGGCATGTTGGATTAGCAATTGTAAAGCTAGCAATAGCAATCTTCTTACCTTCGGAAACTACCACACCTTTTATTCTATTAAATTTATTTGATGGCAAATCTTTCAATTCAAATAAAAGCTGATTGGATGCTTTCTTTTTTGAATAAAGATTTATGTCTTTATATTTTTTATCATTTACATAAATACGCATTATACCTCCACCAGGGCTGGTTTCTCCAAAACACTTAACGGTAGGTCCCTTAGAATAGAACTCCCACTCTTCATCACTATCATATGCAACAGCCAGGCTGGAAACCATGTTTAACGATGCAGGAAATATTTCAAAACCTGCCGTGTATTGTATAAAAGAGTGATTGGCTCCGTCAATTGTTACTGGATTTAATACTTTGCCTTTGCTTACTATTCTATCAATTTCTACCGAGCCGGATTTTACAACTATAGTTATCCTATGATCTCCGCGTTCCAATGGACCAGAGCTGAATAAAACACCGTCGGGGGCTACCCTATTACAATCAACTTGTTTTACAAGTTTTTGATCAATATATACATCTGCTTTGCCTCCGCTATTTGTGGGTTTTGCATACCAAACGATACCTTCACAGTCAGTAAAATTATAGCTAGCGGTTGCACCGTCCTGTTTAGATACTGCATTTGTGTTACAAAAATACCCGCTACTCCTTGCTAATAACCTCCCAAACTCCCAACTTCCTGAGTATGTTAATTCTGTATCATTTATCTCTCTTTCATTCTCATTTAAGTTGTAGGAGCTAGACAAAACATTCCCATCGTTTATATGCACTGCCTTGATTCCTGCGTACTCCATTGCCTTGTCTATTGTTTTGACTGAATCATTTCCAGAAGTATTATGGGCATGAGCTATCGCTATA
>CAMPJQ010000649.1 GCA_946886925.1 uncultured Terrimonas sp. | reverse complement strand
GTACAGTCTTTTGGCATCAACTTAAACATTAGTTTCTGATTTTTAAAAACAGTAATATGAAAAAATATTTGAAAATACAATTTGCTATCGCCCTATTGGTTATTTACTCGCTTCAATCGTGCACCAAGGGGTTTGAAGAATTGAACCGCGATCCAACAAAGCCAACTGCCGTTACCCCGGCACTCCTGATCACCGGCATCGAAAAAACGGCGTCTGATATCATGTATCACCAGTTTGTAAACATCAATATCGGCAATCTTTACGCGCAGTATTATTCACAAACTCAAAACGAATCTCAAAGCCAGTATCAGTTAGATGAGGGAGGAAACAATTTGCTCTGGACATTGTATTCAACTTCGCTTTCCAATGTACAGGAATTGAAAAGAATAAACGAGCTTAATGCAGAGCCCGGCGCCAAAAATCAAAATGCCATAGCTTCTGTGCTGAGTGCGTGGATTTATCAGGTGCTTACAGATACATACGGAAATGTTCCGTTTAGCGAGGCTTTAAAGGGTGATGAACTTATTTTGACTTCCAAATACGACGACTCAAAATCCATTTATGATGGTTTAATTGCAATGCTGGATGAACAGATCGCCGCTTTAAACGCGGGTGAACCAACTTTTTCGGGTGGTGAGCTCATTTACGGTGGCGCCCCGGACAAATGGAAAAAGCTGGCGAATTCCTTAAAACTCCGGATAGGTTGCAGGATGCTCAATGCCGATCCCTCAAAGGCCCAGGCCATTATTGAGCAGGCAGCAGGCGCGGGTGTTTTTACCAGTGTAGATGATGAAGCGAAATTTACTTACCTGAAAGATGTGCCGGATCAGTTTCCTTATAACGACCAATCGGGAGGCGGGGTGTCCAACCAATATTTTGTATCGGCTACACTCGTTGATTTCCTGAAAGAGACCAATGATCCCCGTTTAACCAAATATGCACGGGTAGCGCCCACACCCAATGATATTGTGGGCAAACCATATGGCCTTGGTGATTTCACAGGGGGAATAAACAGGTTTTCCCTGCCCAGTTCGCAGGTGTACAGCCCGGTATTCCCTGGTTATATCATGAGTTATGTTGAGGTGCAGTTTGCACTTGCCGAAGCTGCAGCAAGGGGGTTTAACGTAGGAGGCGATGCCGCAACGTTTTATGAAAATGGCGTTAGAGCCAGTATGAAATTTTGGGGAGTAAGCGATGCGGATGCCGATGCTTTTCTTCTTGCCAATCCTTACGATCAGTCGAACTGGAAAAACATCATTGGCTCACAAAAATGGGTTGCGCTTTATAACCAGGGATTGCAGGGTTGGTTTGAGAGAACCCGCCTCGATTTTAAAAAGCCCAATGGCGAAGACTTTTTTGTTGTTCCGGCTACAATCCTCGACAATACCGTAACTACTGTTCCATTCCGGATTACGTACCCGCTTGCCGAGCTTTCCAATAACCGCGATAACTATAATGAAGCAAAGCAGGCGATGGGCGAAGATACCAAAGGAACAAAACTCTGGTGGCAGCCTTAGCTTAAAGATTAGCCTTTACACCTCTCCGAAGCCGGTTGATAATGAATTGTTGGCTCAGTCCATAACACTTTCGTGTTAGATAAAGACTTGGGTCCGGAATGAATTTACTGTATGGTTTATCGGATTAACAGGTTCTGTTCAAATATGCAATTATTAAACGACAGGAGCATTATGAAAGGATTATTATTGACTTTAGCTTCCATATTAACGATTAACGTTTATAGCAAAGATTATTTTGTTCAGGATTTTGGTGTTCGTGGAGATCATGTTACACTGAACACAAGGTCAATTCAAACTGCAATAGACTACGTCTCTGAGAATGGAGGGGGACGGTTAATTTTTGGCCCCGGGAATTATGTAACCGGATCTGTTTATATAAAAGCCAATGTTATCCTCCATTTGGAAGCCGGCTGCACCATTTGGGGTTCCACCAACCCTTATGATTACATCCTGGATAGCACCGTAAAATGGAAAGCCATGATTTTTGCTATTAAACAGGATAATATAGGTATTACAGGTTCAGGAACAATTGACGGCAGGGGATTTACTACCGCTATCAACACTTTAAATCTTGCGCACAGGGGGCTGATAGAGGATGAAATGAAATACGACCGCGTACGGGAATGGAAAAGGCCTGAGAATATTTATTTCCGTGAATGTAAAAATATAAAGATTCAGGGGATCACGCTAAAAGATCCTGCCAGTTGGAATCAAACCTACGATCAATGTCAGAATCTTATTGTTGACAGCATTAGGGTTGACAGCAAATCGTATTGGAATAATGATGGAATAGATATAGTAGATTGTAAAGATGTGGTGATTCGCAATTCTTATTTTGATGCAGCCGATGATGTGTTGTGTTTAAAATCTCATGACCCAACCAAATTGTGTGAAAATATTCTGATCGAAAATTGTGTAGCCAGATCAAGTGCTAATGGATTAAAATTCGGTACTGTTTCCCGTGGCGGATTTAAAAATGTAACCGTTAGAAACCTGACTGTAATTGACACCTACAGATCTGCAATTACTTTTGCCGCGGTAGATGGGGCCATTATAGAAAATATTTTAGTTGATGGCGTCAGATCTATCAATACCGGCAATGTGATTTTTTTAAGAATTGGAGATCGCTGGGGTAAAGGTAAGAAGCCGGTGATGAAGAATATAACGATTAAGAATGTTTACGCGGAAGTGCCGCTTCACAAGCCGGATAAAGG
>CAMPJQ010000648.1 GCA_946886925.1 uncultured Terrimonas sp. | reverse complement strand
CTTCATTATGTTGTGTGGGCTCTACATTAAAAGCTTTGGCGGACTCATTATGAGAGGGTTTTGATTGCAAAGCTGAAAAAAGAATAGACCGGGGAAATTCTTTTTGCAGGTCTTTTATATTTTCTTCATCAACCTCATGTGGTGCTATTATAAATCTTATATCCGGGTTCACTCTCACATAATGTGTCAATTCTTCTTCATCTTCCGTCCAGGTACTGCCGGCAACCAGCACTTTGTGTCCCAAACAAAATGCTGCCACTGCAGGTATATGTTCGAAAGCTTCCGCAATCTCAATTACTCTGTCAAAACGGGTATCACCCGACACAGTTACATTTTCAGTAAAGCCTATTGCCGCCAATTTTTGGGCGGATACTTCTGTTTGTACAAAAAAATGAGTAAAACAGGCAAGCAGTTTTTTGCGGTATAATTTGTAAAAAGCGTTTTCATTTTGTAATAAACCGGATATGAGCAAAACAGGTACCCGTTTTCTATTTAATTCCTGCAAATAATGCAACCAGAACTCATACTTCACCCACAGTACCAGGGTAGGATTAATATACTTAACAAATGCTGCAGCGTTTGAAACTGTATCCAATGGCAGATAACATACCATATCTGCACCCTTGTAGCCTTTCCTGATCTCATATCCCGAAGGAGAAAAAAAACTAAGTATGATTTTTGCCTGTGGATGCCGTGCTTTTATTTTTTCTAAAACCGGCCTTCCCTGTTCAAATTCGCCCAAGGAAGCACAATGCATCCATATGGTGGGATTACCATTGGGTAAATTTTCCAGGGTTTTGGACAATTTTTCAAAAAATCCCTTTCGGCCATTTATCCATTGCTTCGCTTTGGGATTCCATAGGGAAGCGAGTTTCATGGCAAAACCATATATATTGATGAACAGATTATAAAATGTTGTGATCACTTTTACATTGATTAAAATATAGCACAAAACTAATACCTATTGCTTATCCTATACATATTTTACTATTTTTGCACCCATTTACAAAAAAGAAAGACATATGCGACCTATTCAAATGGTAGATCTTAAGCAGCAGTATGAACATATTAAGTCAGATGTAGACGAAGCAATTCATAATGTGCTGGATAGTTGTGCTTTTATTAATGGAAAACCTGTTCAGGATTTTGCTCAGCACCTGGCCGGCTATTCAGGATCAAAGCATGTAATACCCTGCGCCAACGGAACAGATGCTCTTCAAATTGCGTTAATGGCTCTTGGGCTGGAGCCGGGCGATGAAGTTATTACGCCTTCCTTTACTTATATCGCCACTACCGAAGTAATAGCATTGCTGCGCTTTAAACCGGTTTTTGTTGAAGTAGACACGCAAACATTTTGCATATCCCCCGACGCCATTGAAAAAGCCATTACGCCCAAAACCCGGGCTATAGTGCCGGTTCATTTGTATGGACAATCAGCCAATATGGAAGAGATCATGCAGATAGCTGAAAAATACAACCTTCATGTAGTTGAAGACAATGCACAGGCAATAGGCTGCGATTATACTTTTAATAATGGCATAAAAAAGAAAACGGGTACTATTGGTACTATTGGTTGTACTTCTTTCTTTCCTTCCAAGAACCTTGGTTGTTACGGCGACGGGGGTGCAATATTTACTAACGATGATGCTCTGGCTGAACGTTTAAAAATGATCGCCAATCATGGGCAAAAGGTAAAATACTATCACGAGGTAGTAGGCTGCAACTCAAGGCTGGATACTTTACAGGCTGCCATATTGAATATTAAGCTTAAAAAGCTCGATGAATACATAGCTGCACGGCAAAAGGCTGCCGCTTACTATAATAAAGCTTTTGCGAATCAACCTAAAATCGCAACTCCTTTTACTGCATCTTATACCAATCATGTATTTCATCAGTATACATTGATCTTAAATGATGTAAACAGGGATGAACTTAATAAATATCTTGCGGAACATAATATCCCTTCCATGATTTATTACCCGGTACCAGCACACCGGCAAAAAATGTTTGAAACATTTGGCGGAGCAGCTTACCAGCTGCCTCAAACAGACTGGCTAACGGAAAGGGTTATTTCCCTGCCTATACATACAGAGTTGGATGAAGAACAACTTGCTTTTATTACACAAAAAGTATTAGCGTACATTAATAGTTAACAAATAAACACAGATATAAATGAAGATTGCAGTGGTAGGAACAGGATATGTAGGATTAGTTACAGGAACCTGCTTTGCCGAAACCGGTAATACAGTTACTTGTATAGATATTGATAAAACCAAAGTGGAAAAGTTAAACGCGGGGGAGATTACTATATATGAACCGGGACTTGAGAAAATTTTTCTCCGGAATCTAAAAGAAGGACGGCTTCATTTTACTACCAGCCTTTCTGAGGGAATTGAAGATGCCGAAGTAGTTTTTTTGGCGCTTCCAACGCCTCCGGGAGAAGACGGCTCCGCCGATTTAAAATATATATTGGGTGTTGCGAAAGAACTTGGAAAAATTCTTAAGCCGGGTCAATACAAAGTTATTGTAGATAAAAGCACTGTTCCGGTTGGAACTGCTGAAAAAGTGGAGCAGGCTATCATTGAAAGTTCTGGTGCTGCTATTTCCAATGGGGATAAAAACAACCATGAAGCTGCTTTTGATGTGGTATCCAATCCTGAATTTTTACGTGAAGGGGTAGCCGTAGATGATTTTATGAAGCCCGACAGGGTTGTAATAGGCGCATCTTCGGAGAAA
>CAMPJQ010000647.1 GCA_946886925.1 uncultured Terrimonas sp. | reverse complement strand
CTATAATATAAATTCCCATCACCAGCACAAACCAGCCAAAGCCCTTTTTTAATTTGTCTGAAGGAATCCTTTTTGATAACTGCGCACCAATCAGGATGCCTGCAGCGGCAATAGCGCTGATGCTTAATAAAAAAAGCCAGTCAATCTCATAATGTCCCAGGTCGCCCGCAAAGCCCACAAGCGAATTGATCGCTATAATGAATAAAGAAGTACCTACCGCTTCTTTCATTGGCAGCTTTAACAATATTACCAAAGCAGGTATAATAAGAAAGCCTCCCCCCGCCCCTAAAAACCCCGTTACACATCCAATACCCAATCCAAACAGTGCCAGTTGAATATAATCTTTTATACTGCTAACAGGGGTGGCTTTAGTTGAAGGATTGATCGTTTTTTTTAGCATTGATATGGAGGCCGCCAGCATTAACACTGCAAACAATATCATAGTGAGCACAGATTTGGTAACGGCAAATTTGCCGGCCATCCAAAGCTGTTCCGGGATATGTGGTACAATATATCTCCTGATTAAAAATACAGTTGCAGGTGATACAATTCCCAGCGGCAGGGCAAGATTAAAGCTGGCCTGTCCTTTGCTAAAATTATTGAATGCACCCAGCAGACTGGTGATCCCCACAATAAAAAGTGAATAAGAAACAGCCATAACCGGTGGTAAATGGAAGATATAAACCAACAAAGGAACAGTTAATATAGACCCTCCCCCACCAATGAGTCCAAGTGATATACCGATTAATACGGCTGCTATATATCCGATGAATTCCATTACTGAAATTATTGTAAATATAAGCGTACAAAAAATTAAATAAATAATCAGTCTCACAGAACAGATGCTGCAAGGTTCCGGACAGGTACAGCAGGCATATTTATTTATAAGTGAAACTATGTATTTGTTCACCGTACAAACCCAAACATACCGTTTTACCCGAAATGATTTGGGCAGAACGTAAATTAATATTACATTGATTTCTTTTTTTAAATATGTGTTGTAGCCTGTTCAAAAAAGCGTACGAGGTATTTAATCCGCTATGTTGTTTTTTTGCTTTGTTCCTTTTTATTTCTTCACAGTCCAAAGCCCAAAGTGCGGATGATACAGGTATGACACAACTGCAAAAAGAAAATGCCATTGGATTATATTACCAGTCGTTGCAGCACCAGTCGGGACTCTACAATGGCAGTGAATATGTACAATATATCAATCTTTTAAAAGAAGGTCATCCTTACTTTGACACTTCCGCTTTAACCAACGGCAGGGTATACTACGATGGGCTGGTATACAATGATGTGCCTATGCTGTATGATATCATTACAGACGAACTTATCATCCAGCATTACAATAAAGTTTTTTTAGTACAGCTTATTCGTGCCAGAATTGACTCTTTCAGGATACAGGAACATCATTTTTCGCACCTTGGAAGAGACAGCCTTGCCGAAGGAATACAGGAAGGATTTTACGACAGAATATACAATGGAAATATAAAGCTCTATGTTAAAAGAAAAAAGATCATCCAGGAATCTATTCCGGATATGCAGGTAGAAAGGAGAGTATACCAAAATGATAAATATTTCCTGTATAAAGACGGTGTATACCACAATATTCATTCAGAATCTTCTGTATTGAGGCTCCTGAATGATAAACGATCTGTATTAAAACAAACATTGAGAAAGCATAAGACCAAATTCAGAAAAAACCGTGAATATGCAATGAAACTGATGGCAGAACAATACGATGCATTAAACAGATGATATGAAGCACATTTCTCCCCTTATCATACTATTTTCTTTTTCCCTCCTACTGTGCCCGGTCATTCATGCCCAGCAGAGTAAAGGGGCGGTTGTGAACGGGGATTTCAAAAACCTTCCGGCAAGCCGGTTTATAAACGAACTGGAAACACAAACCGGCTACCATTTTTACTACGATAGCACCGGATTTGACAGTGTAAAAGTGAATATGAATATACAGGGTAAGCCCTTGTCTGAAGTGCTTGATAGCGCATTTGCCAATACGGAATACAGGTATACCATCTATCATACAGCAGTTTTTATTACCAAAGGAACAAACATCTCTACAGCATTACCCGGCGATTTTTTTGCCCGTGAAAATACAAGAGCGGATGTAGTGGCTGCTGCACCAGGCGATATGTTAACAGAAGCCGAAGAAGACAATAAACCTCAAAGCGCATCCTTAGAGAACAAATTGTACGAAATAGGTATTAAAACCCAGGGCAAATTACAGGGTGTTGTTAAACTGGCTGGCTATGTCCGTGATATTACAACAGGCGAGCCTGTACCGGGAGCGGCTGTTTTTGTTGAAAAATTAAAAATTTCTGTACTCAGCGACCAGTTTGGATATTACTCTATTACATTGCCTAAAGGCCGGCATGTACTGAATATACAAAGTCTCGGTAAAAAAGATACCTGGCGGCAGGTAATGCTTTATGGAGACGGCATCCTGAATATAGATATGCGCGATCACATCCTGTCTCTCAAAGCCGTTGTGATTTCCGCCAAAAAAGCGGCCAATATCAACAGCCTGCAAATGGGACTTGAAAAAGTGGATATCAGAACGATCAAACAAATTCCCGTAGTATTTGGAGAAGCCGATATATTAAGAGTAGTGCAAACACTTCCTGGTGTAAAAACGGTAGGTGAAGCCAGTACCGGATTTAATGTGAGAGGTGGATCTGCCGATCAGAACCTTATCCTGTTTAACGATGCCACTATATATAATC
>CAMPJQ010000646.1 GCA_946886925.1 uncultured Terrimonas sp. | reverse complement strand
GCTTACAACCGGAATGGCGGTAGCGCTATTGATTGGACTGTGGGTTTATCACCAATACTCGTATGATAAATTTTTGCCGGAATACCAATCTGTATATCGTGTACAACGAAACTTCAATAGCAATGGTGATACACTCACTTTCCAAACAACATCATTAAAGCTGGCTCAAACGCTTCGAAACCAGATTCCGGAAATACAATACGTGGCTGAATCTGATTGGATGTCAGCCCATGGCTTAATGGTGGGTGACAAAAAATTATATCTCAATGGCGCCATTGCCGGTGCCGATTTTTTTAAAATATTTCAATACCCATTCGTACAGGGAAATGCTTCCTCGGCTTTTAAAGATGCCTCTTCCATTGTAATTACACAGGCTTTGGCAAAGTCTCTTTTTGGGAACGAAGATCCTATGAATAAAATGATTCGCTTTGACAATGAAAACAATTTGAAAGTAACAGGTGTAATTAAAAATTTGCCAGGCAACACTTCCCTTGATTTTAATTTTGTGGTTCCTATTACATATGTTGAGCAAAAAAACCCTGATTTTAGAGCAAACGGTCAAAGTAGTTTTGGCAATAACAACCTGCAGATATTTCTGAAACTGAAGCCGGGTATATCGTATGCCCAGGTAGCCCCTAAAATCAGGAATATTGAACACACGGAACAGGGCAGTGTAAACGCAATGAACTCTTATATCACCTTTCAGCCTGTAAAACGATGGCATTTGTATTCCAACTATGTAAACGGGCAGGATACTGCCGGATTTTTGGAGTATGTAAATATGTTTTCGCTGATAGGATTGCTGGTATTCATTATTGGCTGCATCAATTTTATCAATCTAACTACGGCCCGATCGGAAAAAAGAGCCAAAGAAGTAGGTATAAGAAAGGCTATCGGCTCCCGGCGCAAACAACTGGTAATACAATTTCTTTCAGAAGCCTTTTTGCTCACCCTGATTGCTTTTGTTTTTGCTATACTTTTCTCGCAACTTGCATTACCAGCCTTCAGCACGCTTACAGAAACCAATTTAAGCATACCTTATTCAAATGGATATTTCTGGCTATTGATGGGCGGCTGCGTACTCATTACTGCTTTACTGGCCGGTAGCCGCCCTGCATTCTACCTGTCATCCTTTAATACCGTGAAAGTTTTAAAGGGAACCCTTCAAAAAGGTACATCTTCTGCCTTTTCAAGAAAGATACTGGTAATAATCCAGTTCACTTGTTCTATCGCCCTGATCATCAGTACGGTTATTATTTATCAGCAGGTAAATTTTGCAAGGGAGCGGCCAACGGGTTAAACCTGAACAGGCTGATGAGCACCAATATGAGCAATGATTTAAGCAAAAATTACAATGTTATTAAAGATGAATTGAAGCAGGCGGGTATAGTTGCATCTGTTAGCACAGCGTCAAGCCCCGCTACCGATATATACTGGCATACAGATGTAGATTACTGGCCGGGTAAAAATGCAGGAGAAACTGTAGAAATGGGAAACATTTTTGTAAATGAAGATTATTTTAAAACGGTTGGAATGCAGATAAAAGAAGGGCGGGATTTTTCAGGGAGCAATGATTCAACCAGTGTAATATTTAATGAAACAGCTATAGCGCGGCTTCGTATCAAAGACCCTGTTGGCCAGAAAATAAAGTGGGATGATAAAGAATTTATCATTGCAGGTGTGGTGAAAGATGCTTTGATGATCTCTCCTTTTAAATCACCAGATCCAACTATGTTCTATTGTCAGCCCGATCCTCAGAGCATTTTTTTATACAAATTATCGCCGGGCCTAAAAACGCAGGATGCCATAACCAGGCTTACTTCTGTTTTTAATAAATACAATCCTGCTTATCCTTATAATTATTCCTTTGCGAATGAAGATTATGCTTCTAAATTCAAACTGGAGATGCTGATAGGAAAGATATCCGGTTTATTTGCAGGCCTTGCTATATTTATTTCCTGCCTTGGTTTGTTTGGATTAGCCGCATATGTTGCCGAGCAGCGCACAAAAGAAATTGGCATTCGTAAAGTGCTGGGGGCTTCTTTATCACAGGTTTGGATATTGCTATCCAAAGAATTTATGGCGCTGGTGTTATTAAGTTGTGTGATTGCTTCGCCCATTGCTTATTATTTTTTAAATGGTTGGTTAACGAATTATAATTACCGGATCAGTATTGGCCCGGGAGTATTTATGTTGTCGGCACTGGTAGCTATTCTCATCACCATCGTTACGATCAGTTTTCAGGCCATCAAAGCCGCGGTTGCTAACCCGGTGAAATCGTTACGCACAGAATGAGGTTAATTTGATGTAGCGGTCGGTACGCGACGAAGGAGCGTCAGACCGCGGGTTAAATGTGAGAAAATGCCTGCCCGGCTGAATAGACGAATAAAAGTACGGAAATCTAAAATGACAAATCAGAAATCAATAAATCACGCATCAGAAATCAATTTGTATGTTTAATAACTTTTTCAAAATCGCATGGCGCAACCTTGTAAAAAACAAAGGTTATAGCGCTATTAATATTGGCGGACTGGCAGTAGGTATGGCTGTAGCTATACTGATTGGTTTGTGGGTATATAATGAATGGTCGTACAACAAATACCATGAGCATTACAACCGCATTGCGCAGGTAATGCAGCAAGCCAGCTTTAACGGAAAGCTGGACGCACAGACGGCTAATCCCGGATTGATGGGGCCGGAGATAAGAACGAAATATGGCAGCGACTTTAAGTATGTGGTACAGTCATCA
>CAMPJQ010000645.1 GCA_946886925.1 uncultured Terrimonas sp. | reverse complement strand
GTTTCTGATGGGTACATTATAACCAAGAACCAATTGAGCTAACCTCACGTTTGTTCTGGAGAAAACATAAGGTTCCATGATCCTGTTTCTGTCACCAACCGCATCATAATACACTTTAGGATCAATAGAACTTACTTTAGACGATCCCTGTATTGCAAGAATCGGAATAGTACCCGCGTCCCTGGCATCTGCAGTTCTCTGGCTTGCGCCGTAGGCATCAAGGAATGCTTCTGTTTTTGAAAACGCAACTCCTCCAAACTTACCATTAACAAGTACATTGAGGAAGAGGTTTCTATAATTCAGGGAATTGTTCCATCCTAAAAGAAAATCGGGGTTTACATTACCAACTTTTACCATGTTGGCCGCTTTTGTGGGTTTACCCTGATCGTCAAGAACAATTTCTCCTGCATCATTCCTGTTAAATTTAAATATCCACACATCATTAAAAGATCCCCCTGCTTTAATAATAGAAGCAAAACCTTCATCATCACCTCCCACCTGGTAGTCAGGATTTGAGGCTATCAGTTCAACAATCTTATTTTTGTTTTGCGATAAATTAATTGATGTTCTCCATTGGAGATCAGAGCTGCTAACAACATCAGCATTCAGGGTCAACTCAAAACCTGTGTTGGTAATTTTTCCGGCGTTTACATAATATCTTGTAAAACCAGAACCGGATGGAGCAGCCAAACAAAGGAACTGGTAAGTGCTTACACTGTTATAGTATGTAAAGTCAAATCCCAGCCTGCCATTAAAGAATCTCATTTCAGCTCCATACTCGTCGCTTTTTATCTTTTCAGGTTTTAAAGTAGTAAATGGCACCTGCGTATTTCTGTTAATACCACCGATTCCATCGGGTGTGCCGGCACCGCCTATGCTATTGTTAGGAGAAACTACGTTAAAGGGCACTTCATTGGCAGTGGTAGTGCGGGAAGCTCTCAGTTTGAAGAAAGAGATCGCAGTCGGCATGGCAAACATTTCGCTGACAATAACGGAAAGACCCACAGAAGGATAAAAATAAGATTGATTGCCCGTCAATGCCAGGGTAGAAGCCCAGTCGTTGCGGCCCGCCAGATCCAGGTACACCATCTCTTTAAACCCGAGCGTTGCGTTGCCGAACAACCCCTGCTTAATGACGGTGCTCCCCGTTTTGTTAAACATCACATTGAATGGGAAGTTAGAAAATGAGAAGAAATTGGGGTATTGTAATGCGGTTGTTCCATTACCAACATTCATACCATCGTTAAAATTATTTCTCTGATAACTGGCACCTAAAATTGCCGAAACACTTATTGCGCCAAAACTGTTGTTATAGTTTAAAATCCCGTCTGTATAAAGCGACTGATCTGTATATTTTGAATATGACCAGGTTCCGTTTGGACTAACACTCACTGAATTTCCTGCAGCGGCCCACCGGTTATCAAAAAGCCTGTTGGCATAATCTATATTTCCTCTGGCTTCCAATCTGAGGTGTTGTGTAAGCTCATACGATGCCTTGGCACTGGCGATTATACGGTTTGTTTTGGCCAACTTGGAATTGTTATTGAGCTCCCAAAAAGGATTATTTTGTTTTTCTTCGGTAGAATACCAGTTCATTTTGTACAAATTTCGGGTGCTGTCAAATACCTGGTAATTGTCTTTATACTGATCAAAATTTCTTTCACGGGCAAACAGGTATAAACCTGTGAGCGGATTATTATAATATCCTGCACCAGGTCTGTTGCGCGACAATTCGCTTGACAGCATCACATTTGAACTGATCGTTAATTTATCATTCAATAACCTGGTCGACTGATTGAAAGTGATATTATTTCTATTGTATGTATTCGTTGGCACTACCCCAGTAGCATATGTATTTGCATATGAGAAATACGCCGTTGTTTTGTCGTTTCCGCCGGCTATCGAAATTGAATTTGTTGCGTTAACACCGGTTCGAAAGAAATCTTCGATATAGTCACTTTGGTAATTGCCTTTAGTAGAAGACCAGTTATAGTCCGATCCGTTGTCTGCGCCATATTCATATTGAAAATCAGGGAGGCTGGTTACCTGGTCAAAAACGGTGCTGGAACTGAAATTAACACTCACTTGCCCTGCCTTTCCTTTTTTTGTAGTAATGATAACTACGCCATTAGCGCCCTGGCTCCCATACAATATGGATGCATTCGCACCTCTGAGAACGGTCATGCTTTCAATGTCTTCCGGGTTTATCGAAGAAAGTCCGTCACCCTGATCATTGCCACCGTATGAGCCGGGCTGCCCTCCTTTATTGTTTACCATGGGAATGCCATCAATAACATACAATGGTTCGCTGAGGCCAACAAGGGATCTGTTACCCCTTAATACCGCTTTTGTGGAACCACCCGCCCCGGAAGCGCTTGTGGCGATATTCACACCGGCAGCTTTCCCACTCAAAGCATCCATAAAGTTGATGTTTGACGCTTTTCTGAGTTCATCACCACCAACGGTTTGTGAAGCGTAGGTTAAAGCTTTTTTATCTCGCCTGATACCCAATGCTGTTACAACAACTTCATTCATAGCTGTAGAAGAGCCAGCCATTGTAACAGATACATTGTTGTCGTTTGCTTCCACAGCAACTTCTGCTTTTTCAAAACCAATTGAAGAAATCTCTAACACAACTCTTCCCGATGGCGCCGATATGGTGAATTTCCCCTCAATATCGGTGAGCGTTTGAGTGTTACTACCCTTAACTTTTACGGTAGCAGAGGGTATACCCTGTTTGCCTGCATCAGTTACAACCC
>CAMPJQ010000644.1 GCA_946886925.1 uncultured Terrimonas sp. | reverse complement strand
ATCCGTACCGGGGGGAAGATAAATTCCGTGTGATTCAACGAAAAGCAAATCCGCTGGGGCTTACACTCTTTTCTGTAATCATCAGTCAGCACCAGCGAATAGTAGAATGGCTGCAGCAGCTTTCGTTTGCCGATCCGCAAAAAATTGCATTCTATGGACTTTCATACGGAGGTAAAACCGCTATGCGGGTACCGGCGGTTGTGAAAGGATATATGCTCTCCATTTGTTCTGCAGATTTTAATGAGTGGGTAAGAAAAGTATCTACTACCGAACATCATTTCGGCTACGTATATACGGGAGAATATGATATGCCGGAATGGGACCTTGGTCATACCTTTAACTACGCGGAAATGGCTGCGCTGATTGCTCCCCGCCCTTTTATGATAGAAAGGGGTCACTTCGACGGAGTTGGCACAGATGAGTGGGTGAGTTACGAATACGGAAAAGTAAAAAGATATTATGATCTCCTCGGGCTTGAAAATTCAGTACAGATAGAATTTTTTGCGGGGCCGCACAGTATTAATGGTAAGGGTACATTTGAGTTCCTGGACGATCACCTTAAACGCTGACGCACATAAATCTTAACGAACATTATAAATAATTATCCATTTTCAAAAAAAGCAGCTATGCAAAGACGTAATTTTATGAGTAATGTAGCTCTTGGAGCAATGGGAGTTGGTTTAGGCTCCTCTTTTACGACAAAAAAAACCGTCGGTTCCAATGATAAAATTGTGCTGGCCCTTATTGGGAGCGGAGGCCGCGGGCGGGATGTATTATCCGGAATAATAAAGGAAAACGAAAATGTAGAAGTAAAATACCTGTGCGACGTAAATGAAACCCTTGAAGGCGTTGCCGCAGATATAAGCACCTATTCAAAAAAACAAGGTTATGCCCCGTTGTTTATAACAGACATGCGTAAGGCATTTGACGATAAAGATGTGGACGCGGTAGTAATTGCCACCCCGGAGCATTGGCATGTGCTGGCAAGCATATGGGCATTGCAGGCAGGCAAACATGTGTATGTAGAAAAGAATCCTACATTATCAATATGGGAAGGACAGCAACTCATTGCGGCAACTAAAAAATATAAGAAAGTGCTGCAGATCGGCTTTCAGAACAGAAGTGCCCCATACGCATTTTCGGCACGCGATTATATTAAATCGGGAAAGCTGGGTAACATTGTTCATGTAAAATGTTACAACCTGCTGGGAGGATCGAAATGGGTAGCACAGCCCGATACAGCTATTCCCTCAGGATTGAACTGGGACGCATGGCAGGGGCCTGCAAAACCCGTTCCTTATAACCCCAACAGGCATAGTATGACAGGGCGTGGCGGCTGGCTCGACTTCTGGTCTTACGGAGGAGGAGCATTATCAGACGATGCCAGCCACGTAATGGACCTGGCACGCCTGGCTATGGGAAATCCGGATCATCCCAGATCGGTTTATTGCACGGGCGGCAATGTTGGTTTTCACTCCAAAAAAGAAACGCCTGAATTTTTGAATATTACTTACCAGTTCAACAACTTTTCCATGACATGCGAAAGCGGTTCCTGCACACCGTATATGACTAAAGAAGGACAGGAGGTAAGGTATGGCAGTAAGTGGCCCTATTGGCCGCAAAATTCCACCAGGATTGAAATTTACGGAACTGAACGCATCATGTACCTGGGGCGTCATGGCGTGGGCTGGCAGGTAATGGAAGTGGATGGAAAGATTGTGGATATGGATAAGGGTTATTTTCCTGACAAATTTCATCAGAAAGACTTTATTGACAGCATCCGCTTAAGCAAAATTCCAAATGGTGATGTAACGCAGGGACACCTGAGCGCTTCCCTTGTACACCTTGCCGATATTGCTTACCGGGTGGGTAATAAATACCTGGAATTTAATGCCCAAACAGAAAGATTTACCAATCATGAAGCCGCCAATCAATTTCTTAAAGGGCATTATCGTTCACCATACGTAATTTCATAAACACATAACGGTGCAGCGTAACCGTATATCCGCTCATTCAGTAACTCAAACAGCATGAAGCTAAAGATATGTATTATAGGGAATGGTGTTTTCGCGAACAAGGTGCATTATCCCTGTCTTGCATCTTTTAGCGATGTGGAGATCATTGGTATTTTCGCTTTTAACGAAGGGCGTTTACGTCAAACTGCCAGCCAATACCAAATTCCTGAAGAGCGTGTATATGCGCTGTCTGCTAAAACAGATTACCGGCAGGTATTACTCAAACTGAAGCCTGATGCGGTATATGCCATTGGCCAACCGGAGCAGTTGTTTGATGTATGGATGTGGTGCCTTGAAAACAGGTTCCCTCTTTTTATTGAAAAACCCATGGGTATAACATGGCACCAGGCTACGATGCTTGCCTGGCTGGCAGATCAAAATCAATGTATTACCCAGGTTTGTTTTCAAAGAAGCTGTTCACCGGTTTTACAGAAAATGAAAGCGGAATGTCTAAAAAGCGGCCCCATCACTCATGCGGTAGTTGAATTCAGCAAATATGAAACGCGGCCCATGTTCGGTACAAGAGACAGGATGCTTGATGATTTTACACATTGCATAGATACGGGAAGATGGATATGTGGCGGGGAAATTATCAAAATTGAATCTCATTGCCGCAGGATTGCAGGACCCGACATCAATTGGATAGGCGCCAGTTTATATTTCGACAACGGCTCCGTTTGTTATGCCATTGGCAACTGGAACTCTGGCAGGCGGGTTTTTAAAGCCACCCTGCATGCGCCAGGCA
>CAMPJQ010000643.1 GCA_946886925.1 uncultured Terrimonas sp. | reverse complement strand
CTCTTGTGCTGTCCATATAACCCGGTAGCATTGTTCCAAGATCTTCGTTGTATTGTATCCCTACTCTCTTCACAGAAGTAGCAAGACCGGCAACAAACCTCACTGCACCGCCTACTTCCGGCAAATTGTTTTTTCTTTGTTCCCTTAGTCTTCTGCGTTCTTCTTTTTCTTTTCGCCGGGCTTCCCTCTTCGCTTTTCTGAGTTCCTTCGCTGACATTTTAGCTTTGAGTGAATCCGGTATTTCAAATTTTGTTTTCGTTGGCTTAGCATCCACTCTTTTTGGTTCTTTAATGCCTGTTGAATCCTTAGTTTTTTTATTACCCGACGGTCCTGTATTAACAGCCCGAAGAAATCTTGACTTATTGTATAATTGTTCAAAATTCAATTCGCCATTGATGGTCCTGGTTTGGGTGTTGGATAAAGTATTGCCCAGGTTTCTCGCTATTATTGAATTAGATGCGGCCAGCCAATTGTATTGTGTGCTGTACGAAGCCCTTAAGGTGGTCCAGTCCAGCAAAGGAATTTTTTGCATCGGTACATTATATGTCAATGTCGCCTGCTGTCCATACTGTGTATTACGGCCTCCATCAAAAATATTTTTTCGTACTGAATCCTTTTCCGCCTTTGTATCAATGCGGCCAAAAGGCTCGTCCACCCGTGCATTATTTGTAGCAGTAAAATCAAGCGAGATAGATCGTGTCAACGCCCATTGCAAAATATAATAACGGTCGAACGTAAAATATTTATCGTAGGTCTCGGGTATCTTATAAGGCCCGCCACCTACATTGCGTGGACGTGTAGCGCCAAACTGGCGGAATATATCAGCCTTGAAAGATAACTGGGAGGGAACATAATTGAAATTAAGATCCTTAATAAGAGCCAGCCATTTTGATTTTGATTTGATCAACTGTTTAAACGGTTCAAAGTATTTTGGCTGCGGCGCATAATTATAACCCAATGCGCCACGGGTACGCCGCATTTCATAATTATCTATCAGCGGGTTGTGCTGCTTGGTTTCAAGATAGGAATAGTTAAGATCAAAATTGGTCGCACTCCAGATCTTAGGTTGCTTACCATCTGTTTTTACTTTTTTTACATTGGTAAAATTCAAGGTCTTGATGGTAGTTATATCCTGTGCATTTCTTCTGATTGAATCTTTTGCCGTGTTACCAGTCGTGTAATCTAATTTTTCGTTCAGCCTTATATCCAGATCATACGGATCATATTCCGGAGTGCTTGTAATACGGCTGATACCTGCATAAACCGGTATTTGAATACCTAATTGTTTTGGCAATAATTTACCGGCATCAATATTTGCGGACACATCAAATGTATAAAGATCTTCACGGCTTCTTTCGTTCACTCTTTGTTCCAATGTACCGAAGCCCCTGCTCCTTGCAGTACCCGACAAAGTAATGCTTCCGAGATCAGCCAGTTTTAAATCCACCCGGCCCAATGCCGCCCAACCGCCTTTTTCATCCAGGTTAGAAAAACGAAGTTCATTGAACCATACTTCCGCACAGGCTGTTGGCAGGTTTGTATTTTCTACGGATAGCAGCATGCCTTTTACTTCGCCAAGATTGGGATTACCAATAACAGCATATCTTTTCCCATCGGCTGATACTTCGCTATAGTATTGTGATGAAGGTACAGCCTGTTGGTTACGCCGCATTTTCAGGTTGGTCAATTCCTGCATATCAAAGTCAAGATTATTTGCTTCCGGCCATATACGCAAACTGTCTCTTTCACCCCAATTTGTCTTTTTCAGGGGTATCCTTACTTCATAATAATTGCCCTGGAAATCATTCCCGATCCTTACTATTGCAGTCAATGAATTATCCTGGATGGCGGCATCGCTTCCTGTTCCTTCCGCATGAATGAACATCCGCATCTTTCCATACTGACGCATATCCATGTTCATGGTTTTAAACACAGCACGGGATTCTTTTTGAGGCAGATTACAGAGTTGCACACTTAATGCCTGCTCATTCAGAAAAAGCTGAACATTATTATTGCTCAATTGCTGTTGCCTGTCAATACCCGGTGGGCTTACATAATTTACGGGTTGCCGTTGGTCATTCTCTTCCAGGTTTACCGCCAATGTATTAAACTCAACCGGATCGGTAGCAGGAAGATTCACGTATTGCCCCAGCGTATCAATCTCGTACTGGAATTTGCGCCATTGATTTCTCACCAATTCCAGCTTACCAAACCGCATTACCACCTGGTCTTCAAAATCTGTAGCAAACATCCGGATAAACCGTACGGATTTGAAATCGGGAATATTACCAACTTTGGTTTCATAATCAGCAACAGGAATACGAAACAGGTACCATGTTTCGGGACGTTCACCTCCATCTGCCAGTTTTACATTCACTACTCTTTTATCAGTAATAAAATTTGTTCCAACCAGCATATTGGGCTGAATATCTACTTTGTATTGAAAATATTCTTCTGATTCACTCAATGTATTATCCCGGTTCAATTCTTCCGCATCAGGATACTGCGTAAAAGCATTTACAAACTCGCTGTTATTATCGGAAATAGGTGAATTGCCATGCGGGCTGTTGATATTCTTATACCTCTCTAAAATTCCAACACCCGCTACATCATAAGATGGATCACGATAAGGTTTAAAATTATCCGCTGAGGGATCGCTTTGTGCTCTAGCCTGTGCAGGAGCCGGTAAGCTTGCGAGGTAAGCGCTAAATTTTGTTCTTTCTTCTTCATCTGTTAATCCATCAAAACCCACATCCTGGTAT
>CAMPJQ010000642.1 GCA_946886925.1 uncultured Terrimonas sp. | reverse complement strand
GTACTGGTATTGCCAGCCATTGCCCATTTTGCCTGTTTGTGGTGTCCATACATTCATGCCCCATGGCAATGCGATGGACGGGTAGGTATTGCCGTTAGACAGGCTGTGTTTGGAATCGGTACCCATTAATGGATTTACCCAGTCTACAGGGTCGGTAACTTTTGTTACCATTTGGGCCATGGAGACAGATGCACTACAGCAGATCAGAACAAATAATATAACTTTTTTCATAGCGTGCTATGTATTTGTTCTGCGAATATAGCGGAAGTGAAAAATAAAAACCGCGTAAGCAGGTATAAAAACATCAAATCCTGAAAGCCAAATTCCGTTAACAATACTTTGGTCCGCACTTTCATTGGCTAAAAACATCATACGGCAACAGGATAAATTTTTTCTCCTTTTAGCGCCTCTGCAACAAATGCTAACGCAGCAGAATTTTTCCTTGCAGGGCAAAAAATTTGAGCGCAGATAAATCCGGAGATGCTTCCCGTCTTATTTCTGCTATTGCCTTTTACTTTGCCTGGCAGAATATAATTAAATCGTCTAAATTGCCATTCCATAACTATACAGAATGAGAACACTATTGCTCTTCGTTATATTATTAGCTGCTATCAACCCTCCACGCCCAAAAATCAAAAAAGGATGTAACACTTTACGTTTTTGATGAGAACTGGAAAGGCTGTAAGCTGGAAGAAGCGAAATACCTCGCCAGCCAGCAAAAGCTTGGCGATACGGCGTACGAATGGAGATATTATCAATTCGACGGACCTTTATTATCAGTAGAGACTTACAAAGACAAAGAAGCCAGTGTTCCACACGGGTCGTTCACTTATTATGGAACGGATGGACAAATGGATTCTACCGGCCATACTTTCGAAAGTAAAAAAAATGACTGGTGGTATTATTATACAGATTCTTTTACGCTTTGGAAAAAAGAAAAATATGAGATGGGAAAGCTGCTGACGCGGATGGATATGGCGGCAATAGACGCCGAAAGAGAGGAAAATAAGAAGAAAACGGAAACAGAAAAACATTGGGGAGAAGTGGAAGCAGTGTTTAAAGGAGGAACGGATGATTGGGCTAAGTATATTCAGAAAAATATCAACTTCCCCGACCGTGCAATGAATTTGAAAAAGGAAGGTAACCTTCTGCTTCAGTTTGTAGTAAATACCGATGGTACCACCAGCGATATCACGATATTGAGATCTATTGAATATTCACTTGATGAAGAAGCCATACGCCTCATAAAAGATTCACCTAAATGGCGGCCCGCCCACCAGGACGGCAAGCTCGTTAGGGCTTTCAGGCGACAACCATTGGTGTTTCAATTACCGCAATAAGCTGTTGTTGCAGAGATACTATTTATAAGAAATATGAAACTTTTTCCGGATGACGTTTATGCGAAATATTCCCGTTTTACTGTTGATGGTAACTTTCTCAGTCACAGCAAACGCGCAAACACCAAAGATCCCTGACGCGTATTTCAGGGATGATTTTGGCTCCCTGGTGCAAAAAGCAAAAATCGTGTTGAGTCATGCTTACATGGTTCAGCAGTTGCTGTATGAAACGGATACCATTGCCGGTTGGGAAGGTTTTCCGGTAAAATTATACGAATACCAAACGGGTAATGATCTTTATACGGGCAGGCCCAAAACCGGAAAAATATACCTGCTGAATCCTTCTCCTGAAAAGCTGGCTACGTGGGTAGCCAATGCCTGCTGGGTTACCAAACAGAGTGTGGACACAGTTTACACCTATAAATTATTGAAATGGATTGATGGCCAATCCAACGCGCAATTCCCGGTAAAAGGCGTAGTGTATGAAGATCAATACACCAGGGATTTCCAGGAGCCCTATGTTTTTAAAGACGGCGTAACGGTGTACATCAAAGACAGCACAATGTGGCCGAAAGACAAAACCTGCACGCCGGAGCAGCTCGATTTTTATTTGCGCATTACCAATGAAGATTTGAAACCTCAAACCGGTCAGTATGCACGCATCAGCAGTACCACCCGGGAAGATTATAAAGCCGGCGGAGGTACAGAAGATATCGGCAGCAAAGCCGACCGCAAACAAAAATGGCTGGAAGTGGTTCGTGAGCTGTATAAAAAAGCATGGCATTCAGATCACAATGAGCTCATTGAAATGTGGGCAAAGCGGCACTTGGAGTAAAACAGTTCATCCTGCAAGCATCCAGGTAATAATATATGCCAGGTTTCATCCTAAGCAGAACGACTATATAACAGACCCTATCTGCCTTTGCAGAGGTTCTATCGTTTTGCAGAACGAGTCCTGGAAGACCATATTGGAGTACGAAGTTGGAGACATCGTACGGTGTGTATTGTACACAGTTCTCCTCATGCCGGTATCGTAGATTTTTTTGATCATTGACCAAAAACCTTCCTATTCTAATCCCTCTGTAAAACGACATACAACGGTCCGTAATTAATGGTATTTTCTTTGTCCTGCTGAATCCCAATGATGGCCGTCCACCAGCCCGGAGTACATCCTGCCCGTTCATTATCGGTCTGAAAACTAAAAGGTTTCCCGAATGTTTTAATCGTTAATTAAAGAACTTATTTTTATAGACCACCGGTGTGAAACTGGCATCATAAACATAGTCATCTATTGCCTGCCTCCTCCTGATGATGATGGCTCTGTTATTGACCCTATCGGCAGTTACTTTTACTTTATTTTCTTCCCCGCTTTCAGTAACACCCGGTAATACAATTCCGTCTTTTCTGCCCGGCAGGGTCCAGGGA
>CAMPJQ010000641.1 GCA_946886925.1 uncultured Terrimonas sp. | reverse complement strand
CAGGACAGCGGCAGGCTTTTTCATCACAGATTTTACCAAAATAGTGTGATAGATTTCCGGCTGAAATAATTTCTGTTTGATATCATTGAGCTCAACAATTCCGGCAAATCTTTCTTTGGAATCCGTTACTGCAAAAATATTCCGATCTCCCCGTTTAAAAAGCTCTACAAGTTGCGCCGGGCTTTTGTCAATGCCGATCAGGTTTTGCCTTCTTAATGAATGCATAAGACAGATCAATCCGTAGTCAATTTTTTTTGGAATTTATGTCGCTGCACCCCCAATAATAAAGTCCGGTAGTGATAAAGATCCTAAGCGAAGAGATGATGAGCGTGATGCGCGTAAGTTTAGTATAGAATTGGATAAAGGTATTTACCTTTGTCGATTTCGTATTTATACACTAATTATTAGAATGAGCCGTTCAAAAAAATCTCAGATTGAAAAAGTCGTTTATCCCATTCAGAAATTCATTCAGAATGAAAAGGCAGGTGGGCTTGTATTGGGCATAAGCGTCATTATCGCTTTGATTTTAGCGAACTCTCTATGGGCGGACGATTATCATCATTTTTTGGAACACAAGCTCGGGTTTCAATTTGATGGTAAAGCCTACCTGGAATACAACCTGCACCATTGGATAAACGATGGGCTGATGGCTGTTTTCTTTTTCGTGGTAGGGCTTGAATTAAAAAGAGAAATAGTAGCAGGGGAATTGTCCAGTCCCAGAAAAGCTTTGCTTCCCATTGCGGCTGCAATAGGCGGCATGCTTGTGCCTGCCCTTATTTACTTTGCTTTTAAACCTGCCGGGGAAGTTCAGCACGGATGGGGTATTGCGATGGCTACTGATATTGCTTTTGCCCTGGGAGTATTGTATTTGCTGGGCAAAAGAGTTCCCCTGGCCTTAAAAGTTTTTCTTACCGCTTTGGCAATTGTAGATGATTTAGGAGCTGTTTTGGTCATTGCCTTTTTTTATACATCGGACATCTCAGTATGGAATCTGATGTTCGGATTCGGCTTTCTTCTGATTATGTACTTAGGAAATAAAGCAGGTATAAGGAGTATTCTCTTTTATGCCATTTTTGGAATAGGTGGTGTTTGGACGGCGTTCCTGTTATCAGGTGTGCATGCCACCATAGCCGCAGTCCTGGCTGCTTTTACCATTCCTGCCAATGTGAAATTGGGTGAAAATGATTATGTCCTGAGTATCACGAACCATCTAAACCGCTTTAAAGAAGCAGATTCAGATATCAGGATACCAACCCTTACCAATGAGCAGTTACACATCCTCGATGAAGTGAAGCGCAATACCGATAAAGCTACTCCGCCATTACAAATACTGGAGCGCTCCATGCACCCGATGGTAACCTTTATTATCATTCCCATCTTTGCTTTGGCTAACGCCGGCGTTTCTGTATTGGATATTGATGTAAAGCAGATATTCAGTACAAACGTTGCGATAGGTGTTGCATTGGGCCTTTTGGTTGGCAAAACATTTGGGATATTCTCATTTACCTGGCTGTGTGTTAAGCTCAACATCGCGCACTTTCCCAAAGGAATGAACCTGAAAAATCTTTTTGGGCTTGGATTATTAGGCTCCATAGGATTTACCATGTCCCTATTTGTTACACAACTGGCTTTTTCTCATGAAGAGTATAAGGTGCAGGCTAAGATCGGGATCTTTGCCGCGTCCATTATAGGTGGTATTTTGGGATATATGATCTTGAAAAGCCAAAGAAAAAACAATAATGAAAATTGAATATGTCCTTTCTGAATTGATATTTATCTTCAAAATACTTAAAATATCCTGCAGCCAGCTTTAAGAGCAAAAGATATGGCAGGCAGATCAGATTGGGTATTACTTCCCTGATATTTATCATGATCATTCCCAGCTTTTACCTGGCATACACACGCTGGAATGAAAAAAAATATACCAAAACAATAGAGCAGTTTATCAATACGGAATTTGTGAGCAATGGTAATATGGTTATTTACAAAAAAATAGATTACACCTCCAGTCCAAAAAAAATGGAGCTTGCCTTACTGAACGGATAACTGGGCGGGAAAGAGATCGAGACCTATAACCGGATGCTCTCCAATATGGGAGCTGCAAATACAAAACTGATATTCAGGCAAAATGATGAAAATTTAAAATCTGAGATATTAAAGGAGATCAACAAAAAAGAAAATGTTTTCTCCGAAAAAGATATAGCTATCAATAACCTGAAGATCGAATTAAGCAAATACAAATTAGATGATCCTACCCTGACCAAAGAATTAAATATTCTTTTTCCCGCAATAAAAAATATATCGCTGGGAAAAATTGAGCAGTACCCAAATACAGACAGCGTTAAAATACAATGTATATTGCTTTATAACACTCCCGGAGATATTGAAGAAGAGAAGCTGAAATCGTGGCTGGCAGAGAGCTGAAAGCCAAAAATATTGTTTTGGTCAAACAATAAAAATACGCTGGTAGCCGGTTATACAATAAGCCGAGGAAATCAACTTTTGGACTCAAATAAATGTGTTATGGATACAATGGCTATATCAGATTCCTTAAGGATATACTCCGTATAGTTCTCTCCAAATATGTCGTACCATTCTTTTTCTGAGGTAGCATTGATAACAATAAGATCGTTACGTTTATCTTTGGCGGCTGCGATCACTTGCCCAGGAATATTTTTTTTGGCAGTATGTTGCAGATCATTTACCTCGAATTCAACCCCCTGGCTTTTCGCTATACCGGTAATTTCATTGATCTTTCCTGAATC
>CAMPJQ010000640.1 GCA_946886925.1 uncultured Terrimonas sp. | reverse complement strand
CTCCTTTTCCTGCAAGTTCCTTTGCATTGGTAACCACATTGGCAATGGTATCGCTCCTGCTTTTTCCCCTTGCCATAGGTATGGTGCAAAACGAACAATTGTAGCTGCAGCCATCCTGCACTTTTAAAAAAGTACGGGTACGGTCGTTTACTGAAAATGAACTGTTGAATCCTGATATTTCTTCAATATCACAACTGGATATTTTTGCGGAATCGCCTTTGGATAATTCTTTAAGATGAGCTGCTATATTGAATTTTTCTGCAGCACCCAGTACCAGGTCTACACCCTCTATTGCTGCAATTTCCTCAGGTTTTAACTGTGCATAACATCCTGTAATAACCACCAGACTTTGAGGGGATTTGCGCTGGATCCGACGCACCAACTGGCGGCATTCTTTATCGGCATTATCCGTAACAGAGCAGGTATTGATCACGTATACATCGGCTATATCGTCAAACGCTTTTTTTTGAAACCCCTCCTGCTCCAGCATGCGTGAAAGAGTGGATGTTTCAGCGAAATTGAGTTTGCAGCCGAGTGTATGAAAAGCCACTGTTTTTGAAATATCCATAAGTGGGCAAAGATACTTGAAATGCAGAAAATGGGATCGGAAGGATTACAGGCTATGCAATTGTTTCTACAGCCAAATTATTACTATCTAATTGTCTTCTTTTTTTAAACCTTTGCCAATAAAAATATTTCCTTTGTATACTTCATCAATTGCCTTTATAAGATCTTCTGCAACCGCATATTTAAACACGTAACCCCTCGCCCCTGCGTCCATCATTTTTTTTATATAAACCGGTGAAGTATGAAAAGAAACACAGATTACTTTAACCTCAGGATGATCAAGAGATAGTTTTTGCGTAGCTTCAATGCCCGAAACAGGTTTCATATTAATATCCATCAGCACAATATCCGGCTGTAATTCCCTTACTTTTTTTATAGCTTCTTCTCCATTGGCACATGTACCTATCACATTGATGTTTTCATGATTTTGAAGAAAGAGCGCCCAGGCATTCCTGATTTCTGGATGGTCATCGGCAATCACAACTTTAATCATGTCTGGTGTATTTAGGGTAACTATTACACAATAGTCGTATAAATACGTAGAAAAGTTCCTATCAGACAAGAAAAATATTGGAATTTCCTTTATATATTACCAAACATCAATGATCTAACCTAAACCAAACTCAGGTCCAGCACCTGCTGCATGTTCTTTACATAGTGAAATTTCATGCCTTTAATAAAATCTGAATTGATCTCCTGTACATCTTTCTCATTTTGCCAGCACATTACCACTTCTTTCATGCCTGCACGTTTGGCGGCGAGTATCTTTTCCTTTATACCACCAACGGGCAATACCTGGCCGCGAAGTGTAATTTCACCGGTCATGGCAAGGTATGGTTTTACTTTCCGTCCGGTAAGCGCCGAGGCTATAGCGGTCATCATGGTAATGCCCGCGCTGGGACCGTCTTTGGGTACAGCTCCTTCGGGAACATGCACATGAATATTCTTTTTTTGAAACGCCCCGGGATCTATACCATATTTTCGGGCGTTGGACTGAAGGTAGGTTAATGCTGTTGTGGCGCTTTCTTTCATTACATTACCGAGGTTACCCGTTAGCTTCAGCTCACCTTTACCATCGCTTTGAGTGGTTTCAATGAATAATATATCGCCTCCCACATAAGTCCAGGCAAGGCCAACAGCTACCCCTGGCATATTGGCTATTTTATAGAGGTCGTTGCTATACCTTGGCTTCCCCAATATCCTTTCTACATCTTTTGCGGTTAGGCTGGGTTTTAGTTTTCCTTTTATAGCAAATTCTTTTGCCAGGGAGCGCATAATGGACGCCAATTGCCTGTCCAATTCGCGCACTCCGCTTTCCCTGGTATAATCTTCAATTATTTTTTCCAAAACACTATCACCCACCTTTGTATTTAAGTTCTTTAACCCGTGAAGTTCTTTTTGTTTTGGAAGAAGATGCCGTTTGGCGATCTGTACCTTTTCTTCAACTGCATACCCGTTAAGATCAATAATTTCGAGCCTGTCTCTCAACGCCGGTTGAATATGCTGGATATCATTGGCGGTTGCAATAAATAAAACTTTGCTTAAATCATATTCGAGTTCAAGATAATTGTCGTAAAAAGTATGGTTTTGCTCCGGATCCAATACTTCAAGCAGCGCCGAAGATGGATCGCCCCTGAAATCACTTCCCACTTTATCTACCTCATCTAAAATAATTACAGGATTACAGGTTTTCGCTTTTCGTATAGACTGGAGAATCCGTCCGGGCATAGCGCCGATATATGTTTTACGATGCCCCCTGATCTCACTTTCATCGTGCAGTCCACCCAGGCTAAGCCTTACATATTTCCGGTTCAGGGCTGCTGCAATGCTTCTTCCCAAAGATGTTTTACCAATGCCTGGCGGACCCACAAAACAAAGGATGGGACTTTTCATGTCGCCTTTTAATTTTAACACCGCCAGGTATTCCAGCAGGCGCTCCTTTATCTTATTCATACCATAATGATCCCGATCGAGTATTTTTTTGGCTTTACCAAGATCATAAGAATCTATTGTTCCCTCATTCCAGGGCAGTTCCAGCATCAGGTCAAGATGATTGTACACCACAGAATAGTCGGGCGTGGAAACATGCATACGTTCCAGCTTTTCTATCCCTTTCTTAAAGGCTTCCTTCGCAGCATCGGGCCATTTTTTAGCATCAGCCTTTTTCTGCAGTTCCAGTATCTCACTTTCATTAACATCTCAAC
>CAMPJQ010000639.1 GCA_946886925.1 uncultured Terrimonas sp. | reverse complement strand
GCATGAATACAACAGGGAGATTTTATGGAAAAATTGTTGACGAATCCACCAATAAAGGTATTGATGCAGCATCTGTGCTGCTTATTCAATCCAAAACAGATTCAGCATCCGGCCAAAAAAAGGATGTTACCATTGCCGGGCAACTCACCACATCAAAAGGAGAGTTCAGCCTCGAAAACTTACCTGTTATGGGGCAATTCCGACTTGCTGTAACCGCCATTGGCTATACCCCTTTGGAACAAACCGTTAAATTTGATGCCCGCAACTTAGATAAAGACCTGGGTAATCTGAAGCTGGAAGCCGATATACAGCAATTGGGCGAAGTAACGGTGGTAGCTACAAAACCCATGTTCCAGATGGGGGTTGACAGGAAAATATTTAATGTAGACAAAAATATCACCACCACCGGGCAAACCGCTACAGAGATCATGAAAAATGTGCCCGGTGTAAATGTTGATATAGATGGCAATGTTACCTTGCGCAACGCAGCGCCAACTATATTTGTAGACGGACGACCAACTACACTTACTTTAGACCAGATTCCGGCAGATGCAATAGAAAGCGTGGAGATCATTACCAACCCTTCAGCCAAATTTGACGCATCGGGCGGGACCGCGGGCATTTTAAATGTAGTGCTCAAGAAAAACCGCAAAGCCGGTTACAATGGTAACATAAGAGCTGGCATTGATTCGAGAGGAAAAATAAATCTCGGCGGCGATATCAATGTAAAACAGGGCAAATTCAACTTTTTCCTGGGATTAAATCTGCACCAGCGCAAAAGTCTTAGTGAAGGACATACATACCGCGAGAACATTTACGCCAACAAGTTACAAAATACTATTCTTGACCAATCCAGCAACTCAACCAACACGGGTCAATTTTTATTTGGAAGAATCGGTTTTGATTACCTGATGGATAACCGGAACTCATTTACCCTGTCCATGTCGTTGCCCAACGGAGAATTCAACAGCAGCCAGGTAGATAATATACATATAGACACCATGTCATCGCCGGTAAAAACGCAGGATGCCATAAGAACAACCATCAATAAACGCAACTTTAAAAACTTTGGGCCCGCCCTGGGATATAAGCACTTGTTTCCCAAACAGGGGCGTGAACTTACAGCCGATTTTAATTACAACAGCAGTTCCAATTCGGGCAGTGGAGATTATAGTACGCAATATTACAATACCAACGGCAGCGTTTTGGGTGACCCTGCTCTGCAGCAACTCATTTCCTCGGGAAACAGCACATTCTGGACAGTTCAGTCGGATTATACCAGTCCGGTTGGCAAAGGAAAGTTTGAAGGTGGTTTGCGCGCTGCCGTAAGAGACAATAAAAACATTAATGAAAATTCTGCTTTCAATTATGATCTGAATAAGTTTGTTGTTATTCCGTCGGCCAGCTCCAATTACAAATACACCGATCAGGTGTATGCGGCATATTCTACTTATTCCAATAAATTGGGAGAAAATTTTTCGTACCAGTTGGGATTGAGAGCGGAAAGCTCACGGTATAAAGGCACACTGCTCAGCACCGGTGAAACTTTTTCAAATGATTACCCGATACAATTTTTCCCAAGCGTGTTCGTAACCCAAACCTTAAGCCCGGGGCAGGATCTGCAACTGAATTATTCGCGTCGCATTAACCGTCCCAATTTTTGGCAACAGATCCCGTATTACGATGTATCAGATCTGCTGAACATACGTGTAGGCAACCCGGCATTGAAACCGGAATTCACCAATTCCTTTGAATTAAATTACAGCAAATCGCTGGGCAGTGGGCACAGCCTTCTTACCTCAGCCTATTTCAAACAAACCAACAACCTTATTACCGGCTATCAAAGCAGGCAATACAATGTTCCCCTGCCGGATGGCAAACTGGATTCGGCCATGGTTATTTCTTATATCAATGCCAATTCAAGCCGGTCATACGGATTGGAGATCACCTCAAAAAACCCGCTTGCCAAATGGGCGGATGTAACTACCAATCTTAATTTTTACAATGCGCGCATTGATAACAGTGGTTTGGATTCGGCGATTGGCATCAATGACCGGTGGGCATTTTTTGGGAAAATGAATTTTAATTTTAAGCTTCCTGCTAATTTCACCATACAGCTATCAGGAGACTACCAGTCCCGCACACTGGTGCCACAGGACGGTGGCGGAAGGCGAGGCGGTTTTTTCGGTGGAGCCAATGGCGCTGCCCAGGGATATATTAATCCCAATTACGGGGTGGATATAGCCATACGCAAAGAATTCATGAAAGATAAAAAAGCGGCTATTACCCTTAGCGCCAACGATATTTTTAAAACCCGCATATACGATTCACATTCAGAAAACAGCGTGTTTATACAGGATATGTGGAGAAAAAGGGACGGAAGGATATTCAGGCTCAATTTTTCGTACCGGTTTGGAAAGTTTGATGTATCTCTGTTTAAACGCAAAAACAACCGAACAGGAAGCGAAGGTGGTGATGATATGATGCAGCAATAGCAATGCATTTATGAAAAACCATCGTACGGTAAAGCCATTGATTAAGGGTCAGTGGCTTTGCTGTTTATTGTCCGTTACCATTTGTTTTTCCACCCAGCATAGGCACAAAAGAAAAAGAATCAAATCTTTCTTCAGCCAGCGTTCCATCCGCTTTTTTGGTTAACCGCAGCATGCGTTGTGTACTGCTTTCATCAACAGGAATGACCATCTTACCTCCTGTTCGCAATTGTTCCACAAGCTTTGGCGGTATTTGCGGTGCCGCAGCCGTTACTATTA
>CAMPJQ010000638.1 GCA_946886925.1 uncultured Terrimonas sp. | reverse complement strand
TCAATAGCCAAGTGCCGGCGGCTGATGGCAGCTCTGAGAATTTGCTGCGTCCTTGGCTCTTTGTTTTTATTTTAGCAAAAAAAACATGTCATACAGAATAGGATTGGGAGTGGATTTTCACCAGTTAGCCGAAGGAAAAAAATTATGGATCGGCGGAATTGAAATCCCCCATTATAAAGGATCTCTTGGGCACAGCGATGCCGATGTATTACTGCATGCTGTTTGTGATGCCATGCTGGGTGCTTTATGTCTGGGTGATATTGGCGTTCATTTCCCCAATACTTCTGCGGAATTTAAAGATATTGACAGCAAAATTCTGCTCGAACGAACTTTTGCATTAATTCAAAAAGAAGGATATGTTATCGTAAATATTGATTCTACCCTTTGCCTGGAGCTTCCTAAAATAAAACCTTATGTATTGCAGATGCGCGAAACGATCGCCCGTATTGTACAGCTTACGGTTAAAGACGTTTCGGTTAAAGCCACCACTACCGAACGGATGGGCTTTGCCGGAAGAGAAGAGGGATTGATGGCATATGCAACAGTATTGCTGGAAAAGAAAATGTGAAAGTTTGGAAATGTAATGATTTGAAAACCTGCCAGCCGGCAGGCTGGTTTGAAATGAGGGAATGGTTGCAGCGACAAACGATAAATCCGAAGCCCACACGTGCGCAACGAAATCTGAAGAGAATACAAAGAACCAGGAACCAAAAGTCAAATCCGAAGAAGGAAAATCCGAAAAGAAGAAACCACCCGGTAAGAAGAGAGTGGTGAAAAAAGAGAAAAATAAACAATAGAGAATTCAGCCATTATTTAGCAGCTACTCTACCTGATAGCTTTCCCTCGAAACCGATAGCATATTCTACCCCAATAATCTTATTTTTGCCACATGTCAGCAACGCTCACTATTAAGATTATCAACCAATCTGATAATCCCCTGCCTGCGTATGCCACTCCCGGAGCATCCGGTATGGATATCCGCTCATTTCTTCCGGCCCAGGTTATTTTACAACCCCTGGAACGTTCATTGATCCCTACCGGGCTTTTTGTTGAAATACCAGAAGGTTACGAGATACAGGTTCGCCCACGTAGCGGATTGGCTGTTAAACAGGGCATAACCTGTTTAAATACCCCGGGCACGATAGATTCGGACTACCGTGGTGAAATAAAAGTGATCCTCATTAACCTTTCCAATGAACCCCAGTCCATCCAGCCCGGAGACAGGATCGCTCAAATAATCGTTCAACGGGTAGAAGAGGCCCAATGGGAGACCACAGAAAAAATAAGCGTTACCTCCAGGAATGAAGGCGGTTTTGGCCATACAGGAAAAAATTAATTCAGCTAAAAAAGCGATCATGCGGTTTATTATTACCATACTTTTCTTTATTGCTGTATTCTGCAGTTGCCGCAGCTCAAAAAAACTGCAATCGGCCATTACTAAAAAAGATACCATCGTTACGGTTGTTTTAAACCCGGCAGAAACCGATTCGGCCAGGCTGGTGCATGAAACATTTGAAAAAATAAAAGCGAATCATATTGACTTCAACACTTTTTCTTCCAAAATAAAAGTGCAGTATAAAGACAATAAACAAAGGAATTATGATTTCAATGCATTTGTGCGCATTCAAAAAGACAACATAATATGGATATCTATAAACGCTGCATTTGGCATCGAAGCTTTCAGGGTTTTTATTACCCCGGACAGTGTAAAGGTGATGGATAAGTTGGACAAGAATGTACAGTATCGTTCTGTGGAATATATCAGGGAAATTATACAGCTACCGGTAGATTTTTTTATCTTACAGGACTTAATAGTGGGCAACCCCGTATATTTAGACAGCACACGTGTGCTTATGTACAAGGAAAGAGAAAATTCAATTACATTGTCTACAATGGATAACTTTTTTAAGCATTTGCTTGCTTTGCGAAAGTATGATTTTGCTATATTACACAGTAAACTGGATGATGCAGATGTTGTACGCAGCCGTACGGCCGATTTCACCTATAATGATTACGTTACGATAAACGGGAGGCTTTTCTCCACAAGCAGAAAAATTACCGTGGCCGAAAAAACAAGACTGGATGTAAGTCTCGAATACAAACAGGTAGCGTTTGATGAACCCCTCAGCTACCCCTTTAATATACCCCGTAATTACAGCACAAAATAATTTTAACAAAATTCAGTACAATCACATTCCCATACCATCGTTATTTGCAGTATCATCCCTTACATCATATAAAATTTCAGGCATGCGCAAATTCTTTTTTTTACTGTTCGTATTACTTTGCGGGTTACAAATTTCATCCTGGTCACAATCTAAAGATGAATTAGAAAGCCAGCGGAAAGAAATACAGCAGGAAATTGAGGAGTTAAGAAAATCGCAGAACGCCATCAAAAAAAATAAAAAGGAAAGCCTGGGGCAACTGGCCCGCATACGTAATCTCATTAAGAAAAGAGATGCCGTTATAGAAACCATTAACAGGCAGGTGAGGCTGATCAATGATGATATTCACACCAATAACAGGGAAATAGCGCGTTTAAAAAATGAACTGGATACACTTAAAGCCCAGTATGCCAGGACGATTGAATATGCCTATAAAAACAGGAGCAGTTATGACATGCTCAACTTCATCTTTTCTGCTGTTAGCTTCAACGATGCCATCAAAAGAATTACTTATTTGAAAGCATACCGCGAATACAGGGGGAAACAGGTAGATAATATCCATCAAACCCAATTGTTGTTGGCTCAAAAAAACCAGACGCTTGCCGAA
>CAMPJQ010000637.1 GCA_946886925.1 uncultured Terrimonas sp. | reverse complement strand
CGTTGTATGCACTTCCGGATTTCGGAATTGCGAATTCGGATTTCCGATTTATCCGCCACGGCGGACAGGTTTGTTTTTTGTGATTTGTTTCCTGGTGCTTTTCCCTGGTTGCCCGGTTACCAGCTTATTTCCACTATAATTCCTTCGGGACTGTTGCCGAATCCCAACAGCAATGTGTGAGAAGCTGTATCCCATTCTTTTTTAATATCAGGGAGCGCCACTTTTTTATCATTAGTTACACTTATCTTTTTAGGAGCAGCCGGCAGGAGGATCCGCATGCGGTTCACGGTGTTAAGCGGACTTTTACAAACAAAAGAATACGATTTTGCGCTGGTCTTTTCATCGTATACCCTGCAGGCGGATGCCAGCACCTGTGGCTGCTTTTTATTTTTGCTCCTTGAGATATTGTATAAAAAAGCCTGACTTCCCGGTTGTACAACTTTCTTCTGCAATACCGGTAGTTCGGGATCAAATAAATCCACTACCAGTCCATTTACTGTGTATGGCTGCACGTTTGTACTTTCGTCCATTACAGATACAATATCATAAGGACCACGCTGGAGGTAAAAATTGTTCTTTAGTTGCAGTTCGCCTTCTTTCGCGTCTGTTTGCCAGGCTTTCTTTATGATACGCATATAGTCTTCATCACCATTGCTTTCCATTACAAAAGCTTTGGGGTTCTGCCGCAGAATATACACTTTACCTTTACCCACAACTGTTTCCTGGTTTTTACCGGTTGGTTTTATCTGCAACAGTTCAAACAGGTGTTGGGAAGGCGCCGAATACTTGTTGTTGCCGGTATTCCACCACTCCATTACGGATTGATAAGGATCATCATCGCGTCCACAGTAAATGAGTACACCGCCTTGTTTCACCCAATCCGCCAGGTGCTGATGTACATCCACCGAACCCGGCTTCATATTGGAATAACTCATCACCAGCACTTTTATATCCTTTAAGGTATTGGCATATTCCAGGTTTTCCATGTGAACAGTTTGCACGGGTATGCCCCGCTTTACTAACGGTAAGGTTTGACCGTAGAAATTGGAGAACTGCGGATCTTCAAAACCATTGTGTACCGGAAACCGTTGAAACATCAGTGAATTGCCCATTAACACACCGATACCGTTTGCTCCGGTAACCTTATTGTGTGACACTTGTATATCATTCAATGCATTTACCATTACCTGCATCTGCGTGGAATAATATTTCGGGATCAATACTTTTTCATTACTGTTGGCAAGCTTATAGGGGCGTGTATAGATCCTTTCCGGCCATGGCATTACTTCATAGTTTGCTACTGTTGGGTAGAGTAACTGGGCAGTAAATGTAGCCTCGTAATTTCTTTTATAATCAGCCCAGTCACGTGGCCAGTCTTCAATAGGGTCTGTGAGGAAGAAAAGTTTGCGTCCTGTTGGCGCCGTCATAGATACCATCGATCCGTATTCTAAGAATGCATTTTCAAAAACGCGTTCTTTTTCTACTCCGTTAAAATACGTTGGCTCTCTTGATGTGCCTGTCCATACCTGTGCAATATATCCATCAATGCCGGGCAATGAAGCCAGGCTGGCTTCGGGGCTTACGATCTGCCACGATGAATAATTCACGAGCGAATGTGTGGGTATATACACTTTCACATTCATCCCTTTCGTTTTTCCATATTCCTTTGCATAGGCCGAAACCTGGTCAATGGCATGGTAATACAAATGATATTTTAACTTGCCAGACAGGTAAGTGTTTTCGGGCGACTCGTGCTGCGGCCGCCAGGGAAAGCCATAATAGCTTTGCCATTCTTTTTTAAATACTTCGCTGTAGCCGGCTCTTGCCCAAAATTCAGGTTCTTCAAGGTAAATGGAGCTAATGCCTGCATCAATCACTCTTTTGATCACCTTTTTCTTCATATATTCTATGAACGACGCCACGGGTACAACATAGGGAATGTTTCTCCCATGCCAGATCGTATCGCCTTTTACGGTTTGCTGTCCTTCTCCCAGGTGATCCTTTCCATCCCATTTACCTAAAAAATAATCATCATACTGTCCCCAGGCTATGCCCGTCATGAAATGCGTTTGATACCCGCGGTCCCGCCACGATTTTACTCTTTCTTCAAACGACATTTTTCCTCTTTCGCTTACTCCGTATACAATAGCGATATCGGAACGTACATCAATTTCCGGTATCCACTGATGCGCTGTCTGAAAAGCCGTTTTTTCCTGGGCCACGGCAGTAATAAATAATACATTCGAAATGAATAAGCCCGATAATATATTTCTGAATTTCATAATGCTCTTTTATTGCAAAATCTCTATGTAAGGAGTTTCCCCCAACAAAATATGAATATTTTTCATGCTGACTTAGGGTAAATCAACCCTTAATGCTTCATTATAATTATGCCGTCTGATATTTTCGGTAGCATAATTAATTCTTGCTGCGGCCCTTATAAATACAGTTCTTCCCGGCGGAATGGTGCCTTGTGTAGTGATTGTTATGGGATGACCCAATGATGCATTAAACGAATCTCCCGGATAATCTATGATCGTAGAATAACGGTTGTCCCATTCCCTGTAACCTACAAATGGCCCCTGACTTACAAATAAACGTACATCGGTTATATTCAGAAAATCGTCGCTATAGTTTCCCATAGGTTCAACCTTAGCTTTAAAATCTTCAGGGCTTACTCCTCGTGTAACAATTACCGTTGCAGTAATTTTTCCATTCTCAACAGTTGGGGCGCCTTCCCATTTTAATGTAAGGAATGGCTGTACCTTAAAC
>CAMPJQ010000636.1 GCA_946886925.1 uncultured Terrimonas sp. | reverse complement strand
AAGCCTTATCATTTATATGCTCAACCGCGATTACTGATGCTCTATGATAACAATAAAAGCTGTTTATAAATACAATTGTGACGTGCTTATTGCCGGTGGTGGTCCAGCTGGCAGCGCGCTGGCTTTTCACCTGGCCACCCAGGGAGTGAAGGTTATCGTTGCTGAAGCGCAGCGGTTCCCGCGGGATAAAGTGTGCGGCGATGGAGTAAGTCCTATTGCATTGGCAGAACTGCAAACAATGGGTATTGATGGCATGGATAATTTTGCAAAAGCCAACGAGATCAGCAAAGTAGGGTTGTTCATTAAAAATGACAAAGTTTTTATAGATCTGTCAAAACCCGCTAACCTTCCGCATCATGCACGTATTATACCACGCATTGAACTGGATCACTGGATTTACGGTGCAGCCAAAAAAGCGGGTGCAGTATATTATGAAGATGCGCGGGTGACCGGCTATAGTATTTCCGCTGATGCGGTTATGGTGCAAATCAAACAGGGACAGCAACATCTTCAGATGAAAGCGAAAGTGCTGGTGGGTGCAGATGGAAGCAGCTCTGCTGTAGCACGGCAAATGCATGGCTCTAAACCCCACGAAAATTTTCAATTACTGGGGTTACGTGCTTACTACAACAATGTGAAAGGGCCGCAGGACCGGGTGGATATTTATTTTACGCAGGAAAGTTTCCCGGGTATCTTCTGGATGTTTCCCAGGGGTGCTGATGGAGCTAATATTGGAATGGCCATGGTTGCTTCTACATTCCCGCAAAATGAATCGCATGTAAAATCCTTTTTACTCAATCATGTTAAAAATAATCCCGACATTATTAAGCGTATTGGTAATGGAGTTATGGACGGCAGGATAACCGGCTGGCCGCTCACTTTTTTCAACCGGGAAAGTAAAATATCAGGTAATCGCTTATTATTGATCGGTGATGCTGCGGGTTTAATCAATCCGCTCAGCGGAGACGGTATACAATATGCATTGCTTAGTGCAAGATGGGCCGCAGAATGCTTAGCAGGATGCATTGCAAATAATGAATTTACCGGGACTGCATTATATGCATATCGTAAAAAGATTGATAAGGAGCTGGCCTATGATTTTGCATTATCTAATTTGCTGATTCAATTCGCCCGTAATAAAACCCTTTCACCATTATGGATGGAGATAATGGCTGTTTTAATTGACAGGGCGAAAGTGGATAAAAGTTATGCGGATATTATTGCGGGGATTTTTGAGGGAACTTATCCTTCTTACAAGGCGCTCAATCCTTCGTTTATTTTGAAATCGTTGTTACAGGGTGGGGTGAATGTTGGCACACAAGCCATAAACGACCTTTTGGAAGGGCCAGGTAAATGGGCCGAAACAGGAAGCAGGTTAACGCATATCGGCTCTGATATTTTACATGGAATTAAAACACATCCCAAAGATCAGGGTAAATGGCTGCTTGGATTAGCAAAAAATGGTGCGGATGTTGCCAGTCATATTATTAAAAGTGCGGCGCAGGAAAAAGTATTTAAAAATAAATCCTGGAAAGGCTAATGATACTGAGATCCCAATTTTTACAATCCCACACATATTTTAAAAACAATTCTAAAAGCTGGCAACCCTAATCTAACTTTTTTCCAGCGCCTGTACAATGTCGGCAATAATATCATCTGCATGTTCAAGCCCTACAGAAATGCGTATTAACCCTGGTGTAATGCCAACCGATGCCTGCTCTTCTGCACTGAGCTTGGAGTGCGTGGAAGATGCGGGATGCGAAGCAATGCTGCGGGTGTCGCCTAAGTTAGAAGTTAAAGAGAGCATCTGCAAGGCATCCATAAATTTTTTGCCGCCTTCAACCCCGCCTTTCAGATCGAAGGTAACCAGGCCCCCGCCGCGTGTCATTTGTTTTTTAGCAATTGCATACATGGGGTGAGAAGGATGAAAAGGATATTTGATCCAGTTCAGTTTAGGATGATCATCCAGTGCCTTTACCAACGCTTCTGCATTATCGCAATGCCGGTGTATACGCACATCAAGCGTCTCTAAGCTTTTACTTAATACCCACGCATTGAAAGGAGATAATGATGGCCCGGTATTTCTGCAGAATAAATACAATTCATTGATCAGGTCTTCCCTGCCCACTACTACCCCGCCCAGCACACGCCCCTGCCCATCAAGCCATTTGGTAGCGGAATGCAATACCAGGTCGGCGCCATATTCAGCAGGCTTTTGAAGGATCGGCGTAGCAAAGCAATTGTCCACGAGCAGTATAATGCCATGTTTTTTTGCCAGCTTACCCAGCCATTCCATATCAACAATATCGAGCCCCGGATTGGTTGGGGTTTCTACATAGATCATTTTAGTATTGGGCCGGATCAGTGACTCCCATGTTTCGGGTTTGCTGAGATCTGCGTAGCTATAATCTATTTTCCAGCGATGGAGATATTTGGTAACGATGGTATGCGTAGATCCGAATATGGATTTGCAGCTCAGCAAATGATCGCCGCTGTTTAAAAAGGTCATGAAGCAACCAAAGATCGCGCTCATGCCCGAAGAAGTGGCAAAACCTGCTTCAGCGCCTTCAAGCACACACATTTTATCAATGAATTCCTGAACAGTAGGATTGCTGAACCGGCTATAAATGTTACTGTCATTCTCTCCTGCAAATGCCGCCCGCATTTCTTCCGCGTCTTCAAAACAAAAGCTGGAGGTTAGGAATAATGGAGTACTATGTTCCATTTCATTGGTGCGGGAGGTTTGAATACGCACAGCCTGCGTAATAGGATGT
>CAMPJQ010000635.1 GCA_946886925.1 uncultured Terrimonas sp. | reverse complement strand
ACTGGGGAAAAAGGCCCGGATGCATCTTGAACAGGAACCTCAAAAAATATTAGATCAGATACATCTTACCGTTCTGGAACAAAGGAGTGAATTTGACAGGATCTGGAAAACAATTTTCAATGAGCTGAAAAAACAGAAAATTTTTTTGGTTACCGAAAAACAATTGAGCAGGGAACAACAAAAATTTGTACGCACTTTTTATGATGAAGAAGTATCGTCCTCTATTATCCCATTGATGATAGAAAGTATAGAAAACTTTCCCTCTCTTCGTGAAAAAGCCATTTTGCTTGCGGTAGTTTTATCGAAAAGCGATTCGGCATATAAGAAAAAGTACGCCTTGGTTGAGGTACCTACAAGAGTGGTGCCCCGTTTTGTGCGTCTTCCTTCAAAACCCGGGGAGCATCACCTTATTTTGCTGGAAGATGTGATACGGTTTTGTGTTCCGCATATTTTTTCCTTCCTGGGGTATGATCAGTATTCGGCTCATATAATAAAGGTAACCCGCGACGCGGAGTTTGACCTGGATACTGATATGAGTATTCCTTACACGCAAAAAATTAAGAAGGGTTTAAAAACACGAAAAAAAGGGAAACCCGTTCGGTTTTTATATGACAAGGAAATTGATGCAGGTTTACTGGAATATCTTATTCGCCGGCTGCACCTTAAAAGTAAAGATGCTATTATACCAGGGGGAAGGATACATAATTTCAGGCATTTCATGGATTTCCCCGAATCGGTTTTCGGGCAAAAAAGTTTACGCAAAAAACCCATCATCCACCCGGCATTTAAAAATGTAAACCGTATTACCGACACTATTATACAAAGGGATGTAATGTTGCATTTCCCATACCATTCATTTAATGCTGTAATTGACCTGTTGAGGGAAGCGGCAATGGATCCCCAGGTGCTCGAAATAAAAATTACTGCATACCGGCTGGCGTCTAATTCTAAAATTGCCAATGCTTTGATCAATGCGCAGCGAAATGGTAAAAAAGTTACGGTTATGCTTGAGCTGCGCGCCCGTTTTGATGAAGAAGCCAATTTAGAATGGAAGGAACGGTTGGAAGACGAAGGTGTGCTGGTATTGCTAGGTGTACCCAATATGAAAGTACATGCCAAATTATGCGTTATTAAAAAGAGGCAGGGAAGCAAAACTATCCAGTATGGTTTTGTCAGCACCGGCAACCTGAATGAAAAAACAGCTACTCTATATGGCGACCATTGCCTGCTCACCTCCAACCGCAGTATCATGGCGGATATCAATCGTATTTTTAATTATTTGTTACAGCCAAAAACAGGCTTGCATTTCCTTAAAGCCTGCCAAAATTTACTGATCAGTCCTTTATTTATGCGAAAGCAAATAACTACGCTTATTGACCACGAAATTAAAAATGCAAAAAACGGTAAACTGGCCGGCATATTGCTAAAGCTGAATTCACTCTCGGATGAAGCACTGATCAATAAATTATATGAAGCCGCGGAAAGTGGGGTAGAAATACGCATGATTATAAGAGGGATATGCTGTATGCTTACCGAAAATAAAAGATTTAAGACTGCAGTGCAGGCTATTAGTATTGTAGATGAATATCTTGAACATGCAAGGGTAATGATATTTCATAACGACGGCAAACAAAAAGTGCTTATTTCATCCGCCGATCTGATGGTGCGCAATCTCGATCACAGGGTGGAAGCAGCAGTATACATTAAAGATCCTGCTATCTGCAATGAACTCAAAGATATTTTGCTCATACAGTTAAAAGACAATGTGAAGGCACGCTGGCTTGATAATGAATTAAGCAATACCTACGTGAAAATTCCGGGAAAAAAAGTAAGATCCCAGATAGAAACATACAATTATCTTTTTAACAGAGCCCACAAATAAAGCTATGAATTTAAAGCCTGGTTGACAGAATGCTATGCATCCGTATGGAACATATCAAACGCGTTTACCGACAATTGTGGATTTTTATATATTATACACCCATTATTATTTAATAATATTGAGGACTAAAATCATTCATATAATTATACCATATTGAGATTAGCCGCTATTGATATTGGAAGTAACGCCGCCCGGTTGCTGCTTAGCGAAGTGAAAATAAACACTAATGGTGAACCGGTTTTTAATAAGCTAAACCTTGTAAGAGTACCGCTAAGGCTGGGTTTTGATGTGTTTGAAAACAACGAAATATCCAAAGAAAAAACAGGCATGGTTATGCAAACCATGAAAGCATATAAACATCTTATAAATGCTTATGGAGTTACCCACGTTAAGGCCTGCGCTACTTCGGCCATGCGGGATGCCGCAAATGCGCAGGATATTATCAGGAAAATAAAACTGGAAACGGGTATTACCATTGAGGTGATCAGCGGAGAGGCAGAAGCCAGTTTTATATATGAAAACCATATCGCCGAAAATATGTCTAAAGACGATGCGTATCTTTATACAGATGTAGGCGGTGGAAGTACAGAACTTACTTTTTTCAGTAACGAAAAACTGGTTTTTAAGGAATCTTTTAATATTGGAACCATACGATTATTAAAAAATATGGTAACAGAAGCCCATTGGGATAATATGAAAGATTACATAAAATCCAAAACGAAAGACTATCGCTCTGTTATTGTAATTGGTTCGGGTGGAAATATTAATAAAATATTTTCATTATCCAAGAAAAAGGATGGCAAACCGTTGCCTTTTGAGCTGCTGAAAGACTATTATAAGGAACTAAGTGCTTTTACGCTGGAAGAGCGTATGCGTATATATAAATTAAGGGAAGAC
>CAMPJQ010000634.1 GCA_946886925.1 uncultured Terrimonas sp. | reverse complement strand
GTATGTTTGATGTGGCCGATATGATCATGGCCGTCATGGCATGGCGCGATTTGTCTTCTGCACGTATAACGCTGTTGCCCATCATACACAGCGCCTGAAACGGAACTGCGAGCAATATGGGAAGAAAGAACTCCTTGGCCGGAGCCATAATATCACCATTCGCACCAAAGGCAAAAAGTATTTCCCTGCTGAAAAATAAACCAAAAATTACAAAGACCGAGGAAATGCCAAAGGTCATCATAATCTGGTGTGCAAAGGTAGAAAGAGCTTTTTCACGATTGCTTTTTCCCAGTGCTCTTGAAAGCACTGAGCTTCCGCCAATACCTATGGCCATACCCATTGAGGAAATAAAAAAAGTAATAGGCATTACTACAGAAAGCGCCGCTATGGCCAGCGACCCAATCCATCGTCCTACAAAGATTGTATCAATAAGGATATTGACCGTCATAAACAGGATCCCTATAGAAGCAGGTACAGACTGCCTTATGAGGAGCTTTTTTATATCCTTAGTTGCTAAATCTCTGGAGGAAACCGACATTACATTACAGGTTTTTCGGCATATGTCCACTCATTAATCCAGCCTGCAACTACATCTACCCATTCATTATTGTCATTAAGGCAAGGTATCGCTAAAAAGTTTTCGCCTCCATGTTCTTTAAAGTCTTCATTGGCCCGCATTGCAATTTCTTCCAGCGTTTCGAGACAGTCTGCCACAAAAGCAGGAGTTACAACCGCCAGGTTTTTTATGCCTTTTTCCGGCATTTTGTTTATCTCCACATCAGTATACGGCTCCAGCCATTTGTCGCCAGCCAGCCTGGACTGGAAAGTAAGCGAATATTTATCCTTTGGAATGCCAAGCTCTTCTACTACCAGCCTGGTAGTCTCGTAGCACTGGTGGCGGTAGCAGAATTTATGTGCAGCCGATGGCGTAACACAGCAGGTATCGTCTATTTTACAATGCGATTTTGTAACGTCCGTTTTCCTTATGTGGCGTTCCGGTATACCGTGGTAAGAAAATAATAAATGGTCGTAGTTAAAGCCCTCCAGCGATCTCTTAATAGAATTAGCGAGTACTTTAATATAATCCGGTTTATTGTAAAAGGCAGGGACATCAGTAAATGTCATGTGCGGGAATTTCTTTTTACGTATTCCTTCTGCCAGTACCAAAATTGTAAGGGTAGAGGCCATAGCATACTGAGGGTATAGAGGAAAAAGCAATACTTCGGTAACTCCTTTGTCTGCCAGTTGCTGTAGCCCGGTCTCTATAGATGGTTTGCCATATCGCATGGCAAGCGCCACTGGAAGTTCGGTTTTTTCTATTACTTTTTTGTGCATTCTCTCCGATAGCACAATAAGCGGAGAGCCTTCGTCCCACCAGATTTTTTTGTAAGCTTCAGCCGATTCTTCAGGCCTTTTTCTGAGTATTATACCGCGTACCAAGAGCGCCCTGAGTAAAAATGGGACATCTATTACATATTTGTCCATCAGGAACTGATCAAGATACGGCTTTACATCTTTCGGTTCCGGACTGTCCGGAGAACCAAGGTTAACTAACAATACACCTTTCATTGTTTATCTTAAAGTTGTTGTTTTTGTGTTGTCTGGCAAGGTCATCAAAAACCATGCTCAGAATATGATAATTTTTGTTTTTAACGAATGTTGATTACAGTTTTTCTGTTTTATCCCTTATAAAAGCTGGTTTATTGCTGTGCAAGCTGGATAAAACATATTCTAATTCATCCTGATTGCAGTAGTAATCATCTATTTTACCATAAGAAGTGTATGAGGAAACATTAAAACCATCTTCAATATCGTTATACCAGATCACTTTTTTTCCAAAAATAGCAACGACCCAAAAGCCGCCTTCATTACCATATTCAGGTTCATTCCATTTTTCCGGTGAAACTTTTATTAATTCCCAAAGTTGTTTTTCCCTGTCATTTAGTTCTTCAGGTTTTATATAGGTGCTCAGTTCTTCAAGTGTTATGGGCTTCCACATTACGCATTTGTATTTATAGACATCAGGTATTTTTTTGGAGTGGTGCCAAATTTCTTTTTAAAAGCAGCAATAAAATGGCTCGCGGTACTGTAGCCAATGCGCAGGCCTACCTCGTTTACATTATAAGTACCGCTGTCAAGCAGTTTGCGGGCATATTCCATTTTATAATCAAAAAGGAAACTGTAAACACTATCACCATATATCTGCTTAAAGCCCATCTTAAGCTTTTTCAGGTTTATGCCTACCTGGTCTGCCAGTTCCTGTAACCCCGGTGGTTCGGCCATATTGGCAATTACAATGTCTTTAGCTTTTCTTATTTTTATTACATTCTCTTCATCAATTAAAAAAGGACATTGTTCTGCATTGGGGTCCTCCGCCCGGTTAAAGTAAAGGCTCAGCAGCTCATATACTTTACCCTTAAAATAGAGTTTTTTAATGCTTTGGTGCAGATTAAAGTGAAAAAGCTGGTTAAGGGCGATTGCCATTGAAGGGCTTATCTTATCGTCCTTATAATACTTTTTGTCTTTATTATCTTCACTCAGGAAGGGAATATAATCAGCTTCTTCTGAAAAGAAACTATGAAATTTTTTAATGGAAATTAGTACCGATATTACCCATGAGTGCGGGGCAATTTCAAGGTGTACAGGCAGTTCTTTTTGCGGGTTGTAAAGAAAAAGCGAAAGCTCTTCCCTTAGGTCAAGCGCATATCGGCCCTGGTTAAAAATAAACTTGGCGCGGCCTTTAATACCAAAGTGAAATTGAATGAGGTCTACATTTACATCC
>CAMPJQ010000633.1 GCA_946886925.1 uncultured Terrimonas sp. | reverse complement strand
TTCTTTAGCGGTTGGCGACCTGATGATCATAACCGATCATATAAGCCTGGCTACGGTAAATCCTTTAATTGGCAAAAACGAAGATGCATTCGGGTTGCGTTTCCCCGATATGAGCGAACCTTATTCCAAAACCCTGATCAAAAAAGGAAAGGCCATTGCAAAGCAAATAGGCTATCCTGTTAAAGAAGGTGTATACTTTGGCGTAACGGGGCCAACATTTGAAACCCGTGCCGAATACAAAATGATCAATGTGCTTGGAGGAGACGCTGTAGGCATGAGTACAGTACAGGAGGTGATTGTGGCGGTACATGCCGGTATTAAAGTATTTGGCATAAGCGTAATTACCGATTTAGGCATACGCGAAGAAGACAATATTATTACACATGAAGAAGTGCTGCAGGCAGCGGCCGCAGCAGAACCAAAGCTTACCGCCTTATTTAAAGAGTTAGTTAAAGCTATTTGATTTAGCCATTTTTTTCAACGGATATGTAATGATTTCAGGTATTTTCGCCGGGTACAGGATTAAGCCGACAGCATTGAAGAAGATTTTTACATACATACTGCTATCCATATTGGTGAGTTCTGCACTGCCTGCATTATCGCAGCGTCTTCCGGGCAGGCTGGGCAACATCAGCAATATGGGCCGCGGGGGCAGATCAGGAGGCGGCGATTCCATAAAATTTGAACACCGTGATCCTTTTGCAGATTCTGTGAGCATCCGCTTTAAATACATTGATTCGGTACGCTCCTATACTTTTGATTCTTCTTTAATTGATTTTTACATTAAGGTGCCCCTGAAGTCGGAATACGTATGGTTAGGCAATAACGGGACAGCTACCACCTCCCTTTTATTTAATCCATCAACAAGGCCTGGATGGGATCCTGGATTTCATGCTTTTGATGCCTATGCTTTTAATACAGAACAAACCCGTTTTTATAACACTACCCGCCCGTTTACTGAATTGAATTACCTGATTGGGAGCGGCGCCGAACAGTTCATCAATATTTTACACACTCAAAACATAAAACCCAACTGGAATTTCGCATTCCAGTTCAGGCTCATTAATGCACCGGGTTTTTTCAAAAGCCAGAGCACCAATCACTCCAATTTACGGCTCAACTCTTATTATCAGTCGCCCAATAAAAGATACGGGATATACTTTATTGGGTTAACCAACAGCCTGCAATCTGCAGAAAGCGGAGGTATAGCAAATGATAGTTTCCTGGTAGATAAAACAGGTACCTATTCGGACCGGTTTAATATTCCTATTAATACCGCCGGGGATGCTACATACAGCCGTGACCCATTTAACACGCAATTAAAAACAGGCAATAAATACAATGAGCTTAAACTATTGGTAAGGCAACAATACGATTTTGGTAAGAAAGATTCGGTGGTAACCGATTCTACTGTTATCAAGCTGTTTTATCCGCGCTTCAGGATCGAACATACACTTCAATACAACTCTTACAAATACCTGTTTCAGGATATTGCACCGGACAGCGCATTTTATAAAAAAAACTACGACATAGCGTTCAACCCCGGTGATTCTATTGTATACAGTAATTCGTGGAAGGAGATCGTTAACGATTTTTCCATTTACCAGTTCCCCGACATTAAAAATCAGCAACAATTTCTGAAGGTAGGAGCCAGCCTTCAAAATCTTTCCCTTAAAAGATATGACTCTACACGCGACATGCTGTATAATGTTTTTGTACATGGCGAATACAGGAACAGAACCCGCAATAAGAAATGGGACATAGAGGCGCATGGGCAATTTTACGTTACCGGATTTAATGCCGGCGATTACCGGGCTTATATCAGCCTGCAAAGATTACTCAGCCGTAAATTGGGCTCTTTACAGGTAGGTTTCGAAAATGCAAACCGTACACCATCTTACCTGCTGCGCAATACCAGTGGTTTCCCGGTTGTAGCGCCTTCCAACGGAACCAATAAAGAAAACATTACACACCTCTTCGGGGCTATTACTATTCCATCTTTACAAATGCAGCTTAGCGGTCATTATTATCTTATTGGTAATTATGCATACTTTAAAAACTTTTATGAAGCTGATCAGCAAACCACTCCCTTCAACGTATTACAGATTAAAGGAAGTAAAGATTTCAGGATAAGCAAATTCTGGCATTGGTATGCAGATGTGGCCGTGCAAAAAACTGCCGGCAATACGCCTGTTAATATCCCTCTGCTTTACCTGCGTAACCGCCTTGTTTTTCAGGGTCAGTTCTTTAAAAACCTGAATATCGCCCTGGGGTTGGATTCCAGGTATTATACGCCTTATACTGCCGACAATTATTCTCCTGTAACGGGGCAGTTCCTGCCGCAGGATAGCATCCGCATAGCCAATTTACCTGATATTGCTGCTTTTGTGAATTTCAGGATCAGGAGTTTTAGTGCTTTTGTAAGACTGGAAAACCTGAATACACTTGAACTGGATGGATTTTCTTTCACCAACAACAATATGGCAGCGCCCCTGTATCCCTACCAGGGCCTGCTTTTTAAGGTAGGTATTTTCTGGAATTTTGTGAACTAAGGGTTGGATGTCAGCCTTCAGCATTGAGCTTTCAGCAGCCCCAGTCATTGGTTGCTGAAAGCCGATAGCATATTGCCCTAACCATACATTTCGTATCTTTGCATCTGACATTTTAATTCCCGGAAAAAAGAAAAAATGACAACGAAGAAAATCATATTTTCCTTCCTGCATCTATTAAAAGGATTATTTGTGAAAAAAGATTGTTGCAGGTAAATGGATTTGAAATTTCAA
>CAMPJQ010000632.1 GCA_946886925.1 uncultured Terrimonas sp. | reverse complement strand
AGCAGGTGCAGGATAAGAGCAACCTTCCCGTGGTGGTAAATGAGCTGAACAAAACGCTGGTTAAAAAACTTTCCAAACGCAGAAAAAGACTATTGGCAAAGAAACAGCCTGAATTGATAACGCCCGTTGCAGCTACCATCATTATATTATTGCTGGTACTGATGTTCTATCTTCTGCTAAAAGGGAGATTGTAATCTTTCTCATTTCCAGATCCTTCATGCATTCTGGCGCTCCTTCGTTGCATACCGACCACACATTTCCACCCGCCTGCCCGACTGAATCATTCAGGCGGGGATGACTCCAGTCGGACGGGGGCAGGCATTTCCACATTAATTCCGCACCGGCTTACCTCCTTTTAAAACACTTTGTATCCGTTCCAGCGTTTTCTTTTCACCGCACAGGCTCAGAAACGCTTCTCTTTCGAGGTCAAGCAAATATTGTTCGCTAACCAAAGAGGGTTCACTAAGGTCGCCCCCGCACATTACATAAGCTAGTTTTTTTGCTACTACCACATCGTGATCAGTAGCATAATTGGCTCTCCACATACCATTAATACCGGCATATAAAGCTCCAAGCGCAGAACGCCCGGCAACTTTAACGTCGGTACGCTGAACGGGGGTAACATAGCCGTTATCAAATATCTCTATAACACTGCTTTTGGCGGCAGCAATCCGCCTATCCTGATTAATGATCACTTCATCATGTCCCTTTCGTAAAATACCCAGGTCAAAAGCTTCAAAAGCGCTGGTAGAGACTTTTGCGGTTGCTATCGTTAAAAAACGATTCTTTAAAGTAATCGTATCCGGCTCATCTTCGTGCATTTCATCAGCGGCGCGCAGTACAAATTCTTTTGTACCGCCACCTCCGGGTATTAATCCCACACCCAATTCAACTAATCCTATATAACTTTCCGCTGCAGGCAATACTTTGTCGCTGTGCAAACTCAGTTCGCAGGCGCCGCCTAAGGTTAAAGCATGGGGCGCCACTACAACCGGTACACTTGAATACCGGGCACGCATCATCGTATTCTGAAATGCCCGCACAGCCATATCCAGTTCATCGTATTCCTGCTCCACGGCAAACATAAAGATCATACCCACATTAGCACCCGCAGAAAAATTCTGACTATCATTCGCTATTACAACACCTTTATATTTTTCTTCGGCTAATGCAATTGCCTTTTGAATGCCTTCCAGCACCTCACCTCCTATTGTTCCCATTTTGGTATTCCATTCCAGCCCAAGCACATCATCGCCCAAATGATATACATTAGCTGCACTATTTTTCCAAATCGTTTGGCCAGCAAAATTTTTCATTACCAAAAAAGCATCTTCAGTTCCTGCAGCCACAGTTGAAACGTAAGTACCGCTGGCAGGTGAATAACATAATGTAACGCCTTTCTCAACCTTATAAAAAGCAGTGATCCCTTTTGCGAACATATCTTCAACCCAGGATGCAACAGTATAGCCCGCATCTTTCATTGCCTTAACCGTTTTTTCAACACCCAGCGCATCCCAGGTTTCAAAAGCGCCAATTTCCCAGCCAAAGCCGGCTTTCATAGCATCGTCAATACGGTATACTTCATCAGAAATTTCGGGTATCCGGTGAGAGATATATGAAAATAAGCTGTAGTGAAATTGCCTGTAAAATTCCCCTGCCTTGTCCTGCCCGGCCACCAGTGATTTTATACGCAGCTTCAAATCATCTATACCTTTAGCGGTTTCAATCGTTGCAAATTTTGGCTTTTTACGTGGCTCATATTCAAGCGTTGAAGGATTGAGCACCAGTATTTCGGAACTGCCATTTTTCGATTTTATTTTTTTGAAAAATCCCTGACCGGTTTTATCGCCCAACCATTTGTTCTCTACAAGCTTTTCTACCCATGAAGGAATAACAAAAGTATCTCTCGCTTCATCACCAGGACAATTATCATACACCCCACGGGCAACTTTAACCAGGGTATCAATTCCAACTACATCGGCAGTGCGAAAGGTTGCCGATTTGGGACGGCCAAAAACCGGACCTGTAAGCGCCTCCACTTCATCAATGCTTAAGCCTAATTTTTCAACAAGTTTGAATATGGATGCTATACTATATACGCCTACTCTATTGGCAATAAAAGCAGGTGTATCCTTACACAATACAGTAGTTTTACCCAGGTATAAATCGCCATACTCCATTAAAAAATCTATTACGCCCTGATCGGTATAAGGTGTGGGAATAATTTCCAATAACCGCAAATAACGGGGAGGATTAAAGAAATGGGTACCGCAAAAATGTTTTTTAAAATCTTCACTTCTCCCCTCTGCCATAAGGTGTATAGGAATACCGGAGGTATTGGAAGTGATCAGTGTGCCGGGCCTGCGGAATTTTTCTACCTCCGCAAATACACTTTGTTTAATATCCAGCCTTTCTACCACTACCTCAATGATCCAATCGCAGCCAGCGATGTCTTTCATGTTATCTGTAAAGTTTCCGGTTTTAATCTTTTTCACAACGTCTTTTGTGTATACCGGTGAAGGATTAGACTTTATGGCCGCTGCCAGCGCATTATTTACAATACGATTTTTTACAGCAGGATGATCAGGCGTTAATCCTTTCGCTTTTTCCGCATCCGTTAATTCGTTTGGAGCAATATCCAACAATAAAACCGGGATCCCTATTCCTGCAAAATGACATGCAATACGCGAACCCATTACGCCAGAGCCCAGCACCGCAACTTTTTTTATGATACGTTTCTGTCTCTTATACACATCCGAGCCCACGAGACTCCTGAGCATCGCGTATGCCGT
>CAMPJQ010000631.1 GCA_946886925.1 uncultured Terrimonas sp. | reverse complement strand
GATGAGGATACTGTAGTAACGCCTGAAGCAACGGAAACATTTTTAAAAGAACATCCTGGCATCACACATGTTGCCTGTATTCACAGCGAAACCACTACGGGTTTGTTTAATCCTGTAGCGGAAATTGGAGCGGTTTGTAAAAAATATGGTAAAGTGTTTATTGTAGATGCCATGAGCAGTTTTGGCGGCGTTGCAATGGATATGAGATCCATGCAAATTGATTTTCTCGTTTCTTCCTCCAATAAATGCATCGAAGGCGTTCCGGGTTTTGCCTTTGCATTATGCAAACGCAGTGAGCTGGAAAAAACAAAAGGACAGGCACGCAGTCTGAGCCTTGATTTATACGATCAGTGGGCCGGCCTTGAAGCCAGTGGGCAATTCCGTTTTACACCCCCAACTTTGAGTCTTATGGCTTTCAGGCAGGCAATGAAAGAACTGGAAGAGGAGGGGGGTATCCCTGCACGTGAGCAAAGGTACAAAGCCAATAAACAAACGCTGGATGAGGGAATGACTGCGCTCGGTTTTAAGCAGTACCTCAAACCGGAGATACAGGGGCATATCATTTCTTCTTTTCTGTATCCCTCAGATCCTGGTTTCAATTTTGAGCTTTTTTATGAAAAGTTAAACAAAAGGGGTTTTGTAATTTATCCCGGCAAGCTCAGCAAGGCCAATGCTTTCCGTATTGGTAATATCGGCCAAATTTTTCCGGACGATGTAAAAGCGTTGCTTGCAGCTATTGAGGAAGTGCTAAAGGAGGAGAATTTGAAAATTTAGCGGTCGGTACGCGACGAAGGATCGTCAGACCGCATGCGTGGAAGATTTGAAATTTGGATTTAAAATGAATATTGCTAAATCTCAAATTTTTAATCTCAAATCTCCAATACAAAAAAGCCATACCTTTAAAAAAAGGATAGTTTACCATGAGTAATGAACTGCGCAGCCATGGCTGGTTTGGCAAAACGGGTAAAGACGGTTTTATATACCGTGCATGGATGAAAAACCAGGGCATCCCTTCCTACGAATTTGAAGGTAAACCTGTTATTGGTATCTGCAATACCTGGTCTGAACTTACGCCCTGCAATGCCCATTTCAGGGAACTGGCCGAATCTGTAAAAAGGGGCATATCAGAAGCCGGCGGTTTTCCGGTTGAGTTTCCCGTAATGTCTTTGGGTGAAACGTTGATCAAACCCACAGCTATGCTTTACCGTAACTTAGCCAGTATGGACGTGGAAGAATCCATCCGTGCCAACCCGATGGACGGCGTGGTATTACTCTGTGGCTGCGATAAAACAACGCCTTCTCTGGTAATGGGAGCATGCAGCGTAAATTTACCAACACTGGTGGTTTCCGGTGGTCCCATGCTCACGGGCAAGTATAAGGGCAAAGATATCGGCACAAGCGATATCTGGCGTTTCAGCGAGGCCGTGCGGTCGGGCTCCATGTCGCAGGAAGCGCTTAGCGTTGCGGAAGCATGTATGTGCAGGAGCCGGGGGCATTGTGCAGTAATGGGCACCGCCTCTACAATGGCCTGCATGGTAGAATCGCTGGGCTTATCACTACCCGGTAATGCCGCTATTCCGGCGGCCGATTCACGAAGAAAAGTGCTGGCACAATTGTCGGGGATCCGTATTGTGGAAATGGTAAAAGAAAACCTGAGACTATCAGATATACTCACCCGAAAATCATTCGAAAATGCTATTAAGGTAAATGCAGCGATAGGAGGGTCTACCAACTTTGTATTGCATTTATTGGCTATAGCCGGAAGAATAGGAGTGGAGCTTTCTATTGAAGATTTTGATGTTCATTCCAAAGGCATACCACTCATTGCCAATTTGCAGCCTTCAGGAAAATATTTCATGGAAGATCTGTACTATGCAGGAGGATTACCGGCGGTGATGAAAGAAATGGAAAGCATGCTGCATAAAGATTGTATAACGGTAAATGGTAAAACGGTAGCGGAAAATTTTTCCGCTGCTGAATGCTACAACAGGGAAGTGATCTCCACCAGTGCAGAACCCTTCAACGAAATTTCAGGCATAGTGGTGCTCAAAGGGAATGTTTGTGAAGATGGCGCGGTGCTGAAACCTTCGGCAGCCAGCGCGCATTTGCTGAAGCATACAGGCAGGGCAGTAGTGTTTGAAGATATTGAAGATTATAAGAACAGGATTGATGACCCCGAATTAGACATTGATGAAACCTGCGTAATGGTGCTGAAAAACGTAGGTCCAGCCGGTTATCCGGGCATGCCCGAAGTAGGTAATATGGGCATGCCGGGAAAATTATTAGCAAAAGGCGTTACGGATATGGTTCGTATTTCGGACGGGAGAATGAGTGGAACAGGCTTCGGAACAGTGGTGTTGCATGTATCGCCGGAAGCTGCCGTTGGCGGCAATCTTTCGCTTATACAAAACGGTGATATGATTACCCTTGATGTGGAGAAAAGGTTATTGCATGCAGATATAACCGATGAAGTGTTGAAAAAAAGGAAAGCACAGAAGATACAACAACCTTCCCCTTACAGCCGCGGTTATGTAAACCTCTATGTGCAACATGTAGAGCAGGCACATTTGGGCGCAGATTTTGATTTTCTGAGAGGTTCATCGGGCAGTGAGGTAACAAGGGATTCGCATTAGATTATAGATTTAAAATGTGAGATTTCAAATTGGGTTGATATGCAGGCTTCTTCAAAAATATTTAACGGGCAGGTAGCCATTGTAACAGGTGCCGGCCAGGGCATTGGTTTTGAAATTGCAAGGCAGTTATGCGCACAGGGCGCATTGGTTGTGCTGAACGA
>CAMPJQ010000630.1 GCA_946886925.1 uncultured Terrimonas sp. | reverse complement strand
CAATAATTTCCCGATCTTATCGGAAAAGCTATTGTCTTTTTTATTGAATGCGATAAGTTTATACCCAAACTCGTCCATCCGAACGATAAGGGCAACTATTCCGTATACCCCAACTGTGGCAAGAATAGCGATAAATGAAACCACCATAACCTGGGAGGCAAGTGGTGTACCCACTACAGTGCCCAATGCGATGATAACAATTTCCACTGAGAGGATGAAATCCGTAAAAACTGCAGATTTCACTTTTTCTTTTTCTATCAATAGAATTTGTTCTTTCGTGAGACCTTCTGCCAGTGCAACCACCTTAGCATGCTTGTGCGGGACAATGTATTCGTAGATTTTTTCCGCACCTTCATAAGCGAGATACAATCCTCCAAGCACCAGGATAACGGTAACGGCCGCAGGAAGAAAAGCGCTGAGCAGAAAAGCGAAAGGCAGAATAATGAGCTTATTCAAAAACGATCCTTTGGTAATGGCCCACAAAACAGGAATCTCCCGATCCGAAACAAAACCTGATGCCTTTTCAGCATTCACGGCCAAATCATCACCCAAAATTCCGGCGGTTTTTTTAGCAGCCACTTTACTCATCACAGCCACATCATCCATGAGTGCGGCGATATCATCGAGCAGTGCAAATATTCCTGATGCCATTCGTAATACTTCAATTTTGTTTAGAACAATATGAATTTGTGAAGATACTGCCCTCCTGTGATCGCCTGTGCATTACACCGGAAAATTATTTTCCACCGGCATACCAGTCTTTCAACCGCACATCTATTGAAGGGTCGCCTTTATTCACCAGCATTTTTAATTTTTTTGTATCGCTAAAACCACCCTGTCCGCGGTAGTGAAAAGGATAGACAACTTTTGGCTTAAAATCAAGTACTGCACTGGCGGCCTGTTCTTCCGTCATTGTATATGGCACATTCATGCAAATAAAAGCCACATCAATATTTTTCAAACTACGCATTTCAGGTATATCTTCCGTATCCCCGGAGATATAAAATTGTTTATCCCCTAAAGTAACTACATAACCATTGCCACGGCCTTTGGTATGTCTGGAAGTTGAATCATCGGGCAAGTTATACATGGGTATAGCACGTATTGAAATACCGGATTGTTCCGTTGTATTGCCATTGTTGAGTACGACCGTTTTTTCTTTCCATTTGGCCGGCAATTTAGCAGCTACAGCCTGTGGCACTATGAGCATTGCTTTTTCCAGATCCAATGCCTGCAAGGTTTTTATATCCATATGATCCCCATGAATATCTGTGATCAAAACCAGGTCTGGTTTTTGTAATGTGCTGTATGCGCCGGCGCCGTTATAAGGATCAATATATACGGACTTACCATTCCATTGCAACACCAAAGCTGCATGGAATATCGGCTGAACAATAACATTCCCGTTCGCGGTAGCGATGGTGTCTGGCGTTGTTAACTGTGCATTTGCCTGCGTTATGGCAAATGCAAACAAAAAGATAATGATTGTTTTCATACATCAGTTTTTAGAACAGTTAAGATGGCATTAAGGTAATGATTCTTTCACAGAACGGTCGCTATCCATAATTTTAATCTTTTTTCCTAACCGTGGTATCCTCACGGCCACGATCTTCAATCAGTGCCTCCATTCCGTTATTGCAATCTACCTACTTACCGTTATTTTGAAGAACTAAACAGATTTAGGAATTGAGTGCACATTTAAGTGACAAAGCAATCTCCCCATGGAAACGCATTACCCCATTTCGAATAGTCTATATTACCATTCTCGTACTGCTGATTATTCTCTATGCATTGGCTATCAACTTTCCGTACATACGCAATGCCAAATTTTGGGTGCATTTAAAATTGTCGCATACAATTAAGCTGCATTTTTGATCAACTGTATCACCTTATCTCATTGGCTATTCATTTAAGTACTCTTAGGTTTAGTATATTTTGCGCTCACTTGTTACTCATCGCTGCCCTCATTGTTTCATTCGTTTTTGTACCACTGTTCTGTGTACCGACTCTATTGCACCTGAACCTATCAGGCCGGCAACCCGCAACAATATGTACCCAATATTTTTGAAGCAAAGGCATTTGATTTTATCAAAGCAACTCATACCATCTAATGCAATAAGCAATGGGCGAATTATATTGAATTGCCTGTAATGAAAGAACAGGGGTTCTTCTCCGCGATATATTACGGGTATATGTTTTTCCCGGCAACGCCCATGGCTTGCGTCACTCAGGCTAACAGTGAAAATTTTCGGGGAAAAAATATATTAATGTAAAAGAGGATCACTCCGCGACATAGCGTTACCTCTTTAATGAGGTGAATGATGGGTTGATTTATAGAACAAAGAGCTGCGTTTTCACTTTGGTAATTATTCGTTTTGAAAAGCTCAAAATTATCCCTGCATCCCATCCTGCGTTATTTAAAATTTTTCAACTATTTTTAAACCATCTCAAATATTTTTGCCCATACTTCCTGAATAATGAATAGAAGAAACTCAATCAAAATTTTAAGTAAAACCGCTCTCCTTTCCTTCACGCCTGCTTTATTCAATTTTCAGGTGAAAAAACCGGAAATTGACCTGCAGGAAGTAAGGAGAAAAATAAATAGCCTTTTTGAAAACCTTCGCATCAAAGAGAAAGCTTATGGGGCATATGCCCTGGGCCTGCATGCCGGGAAAACTGATTTATACGCATCCTGCGATGTGGCAATTGCCCGGCATATTATGGGCGAAAAGCTGACTGAAACACTTTCTACTGCCCAAAAAGAAGAATGGACTGCCTACATTAATTCGTATCAACAACCCGAAGAC
>CAMPJQ010000629.1 GCA_946886925.1 uncultured Terrimonas sp. | reverse complement strand
ACTGGATAATGAAGTATTGTCCGACTTTGCGGCTCTTGTTTTTGATGAACCCGGAACTCCTGAAATTGAAAAGATAGAGGAAGCATTTGTGAGCCGTTTACTTGAAAAATTTGTAATGAATGTTACGGCACTGAATAATTATCTTAAATGTCCGCTACAATTTTATTTTAATAACCTTATCCGTATTCCTTCTCCCAAAAATGAAGCTACAGAATTCGGGTCGGCAGTGCATGATGCACTTGAAAAACTATTTCGTAAAATGTCTGCCCGGCCAAGCCATCCGGGCGGGCAGGAAGGAGGCAGTGGGCAATTCCCGGCTAAAGAAGAGTTCATCACCGATTTTGAAAAATACATGCATCGCCACCGCGAAAGTTTTACAAGGGAACAATTTGCCCGGCGGATGGAATACGGGGAGGAAGTGCTGGGCAATTATTACGATAAGTATATACATCAGTTTAATAAAATTGTTGCCATAGAAAGGAATATCAGAAATGTTGTTGTGAAAGGGGTTCCTTTAAAAGGGAAATTGGATAAATTGGAATTTGAAGGCAAGTTGGTGAATGTTGTCGATTATAAAACGGGCGATCCGGATAAAGCTGGTTCTAAATTGAAAGGCCCCGGCGAAAAAGATCCACATGGTGGAGACTACTGGCGCCAGGCAGTTTTTTATAAGTTGTTGGTTGATGAATCCAAAACCAATGACTGGAAAGTTATAAGCACTGAGTTTGATTTTATAGAGCCTGATAAAAAGAAAAATTACAGGAAAGTAAAGCTGATCATTAACCCGGCAGATATGACCACTGTTACCGAACAGATAAAGTCAACCTGGGAAAAAATTCAAAACAGGGATTTTTATACTGGTTGCGGAAAGCCTGATTGCCACTGGTGCAATTTTGTAAAAACCAATAACCTTGCCGTAGCGCTTCATACACTGGAAACGGATGATGGTGGTGAATAGAAGGTGAGACGAGAGATGCTGTGTCAACCGATATACCCATAGCTCAAGACTCATAGCCCGGAGCTGCAGTGATGTGAGAAGTGAAAGGTGGTGAAAAGTGAGATGTGAAAGCGTGTGGGTACCAAAGCCTATCCTTAGTAATTTTATCTGATAGCCCATAGCCCATAGCTGGTGGCTCACGGCTGAAAGCTCACAGCCCAGGCCTCACTTTAAGTCATTATTAATAAAACAATACGCCGCAAAAGCTGTAAACCCGCTAAGTTTGCAGATTTGAAAGGGATAAGCGAACATCAATGAAAAAAGTCTTCTGTGCCGTTGTTATTATATTGCTCCTTTATAAATTGCTGGTATTTACATCGGGCTGTGCGCAAATTATACCACCCACCGGCGGACCGAGAGATTCACTTCCACCGGTAATGCTTGGCGCCTTGCCCAAAGATTCAACGCTTAATTTTACAGGCAATAAAATAACCCTCACTTTTGATGAATATATTCAGTTAGACCGGCCCGAAGAACAACTGGTTATTTCTCCCGTGCCCAAAGTATCGCCGCTTATTGAAGCAAGATTGAAGGAAGTTACCATACGCATTAAAGACACGCTGGAAGAAAATACAACTTATAGCATCAATTTTGGAAAATCGTTGAAGGATATTAATGAAGGCAATCCTGCAAAACAATTCACCTATCTTTTTTCTACAGGTACATATATTGACAGCAGCATCCTTTCCGGAAAAGTTATTGTGGCTGAAAACGGGCGCCCGGACAGCACTTTAATTGTAATGCTTCACCGCAATTTTGAAGATTCAGTAGTATCAAAAGAAAAGCCAAGATATTTTACACGGTTAGACAGTTCAGGCCGTTTTATTTTTAATAATATTGCTCCGGGCCGCTATAATATTTTTGCATTGAAAGATCAGGGCGGACAAAAAATGTATATGCGCAACAGCGACCTGTTTGCGTTTTACGACAGCGTGCTAACAGTTGCCGGTAACAATATACACCCGCTGCTGTATGCTTTTTCGGAAGAACCTGAAGAAAAAAGGCCCGGGGGAACAAGAGCCGGCACTACTGCAAAAACCACCGCCGCAAAAAAAGAAAAAAAGCTCAGCTATAGTACCAGCCTTGAAAGTAACCAGCAGGACTTACTTGGTGATCTAATCCTTACTTTCAGCGAGCCGCTGCAATCCTTCGACAGCACCAAACTCCGTTTTACGGATACCTTATTTCAACCGGTAAGCGGCTATCAAATTGAAGCGGATTCTGTAAATAAAACATTTACTCTTACTTATCCCTGGAAGGAAGAACAGGACTTCCGTTTGATATTAGAAAAAGATATAGCCAAAGATTCCTCCGGAACGGAACTGGTAAAGGCAGACACCATACGGTTTAAAACAAAAAAGAGCAGCGACTATGGCAGGTTAAGAATACGGTTGCAGAACCTCGATACGGCACAGCATATCGTATTGGTTTTTTATAAGGCCGATAAAATAGAAAAGTCGCAGCCCCTGACCGGTAAAGACGTGAATTTTACATTATTCCACCCCGGTGATTATGAAATACGCATTCTGTACGATCGCAATAGCAATGGCAAATGGGATACCGGCAATTACTGGAAAAAGGTACAGCCCGAAAAGATAGTGTCGGATGGAAAAAAATACACAGTGCGTCCCAATTGGGATAATGAAATTACCATTGAGCTCCCACCACATCCCCCCGGTGATGTGGTAACTGAATAAAGACCCGTTAATGAGTTTCCGTCCTTAGGCGATGCACCCTGCAACCTGTAACTTGCAAGTTGCAACCTGTAACTTGTTATATCTTTGCGCTATGCAAATTTCTTCTTCCTTACT
>CAMPJQ010000628.1 GCA_946886925.1 uncultured Terrimonas sp. | reverse complement strand
TATAACGTGAAAAAATTATTAGTTCTATTATTCATTGCCGCATTTCCAGCCTTATTCCAGGCGCAAACTTCCGGTACAACCGCCGATTCACTGACAAGTATTTACCGGTCGGTGCCTGAGAAAATAAATGATCTCGTGCATACCAAATTAGAGGCCCGTTTTGATTATGAAAAGGCATATATGTACGGAAAGGTATGGATTACCCTTGAGCCCCATTTTTACAGCACCGACTCCCTTGTGTTAGATGCCAAAGGAATGGAAATAGAAGCCGTTGCGATTGCAAAACGTACGGTTACTACCCCTCTAAAATATCAATATGATGATAAGCAACTCCACATCAAATTAGACAAGATATATAAGAAAGGAGAACAATATAAAATATACATCAAATACATTTCAAAGCCCAACGAGCTGGCCAAAGGCGGAAGCGAAGCGATTAGAGATGATAAAGGATTATACTTCATTAATCCGCGCGGCGAAGATAAAAACAAGCCTACTCAAATCTGGACACAGGGTGAAACGGAAAGCACCTCTGTATGGTGCCCTACCATAGACAAGCCAAATCAAAAATGCACTCAGGAGTTTTTCCTGGTTGTACCTTCTAAATATGTAACGCTTAGCAATGGCAAACTTTTGCAGCAACAAAAAAACGGGGATGGTACGAGAACCGATTACTGGAAGATGGACCTTCCTCACTCCCCTTATCTCTTTTTTATAGGTATAGGCGATTATGCCATCGTTAAAGACACTTATGTAGAAAAGGAGTATGCCGGAGTTGCCAGGAAAATTTTTGGTAACACACCCGAAATGATTGCCTTTTTTGAAAAACTTACAGGCGTTTCATATCCCTGGCCCAAGTATTCGCAAATAACAGGAAGAGACTATGTAAGCGGAGCCATGGAAAATACTACAGCTACCATGCACCAGGAAAGTGCACAACAGGACTCCCGGCAGCTGCTTGATGGCAATAGCTGGGAAAGCACCATTGCTCACGAGCTTTTTCACCACTGGTTCGGCGACTATGTTACCGCCAAGAGCTGGAGCAATCTTACCGTAAATGAGTCCTTCGCCAATTTCAGCCAGGTGTTGTGGAATGAATACAAATATGGTAAGGATGCCGGAGATGCTGAAAATTATAAGGATATGCAGCAGTATCTAAGTAGTCCGGAAGATGCCGGGAAAATATTGGTTCGTTATCATTACAAAGATAAAGATGACATGTTTGACCTGGTGAGCTATCAAAAAGGTGGCAGAATACTGAATATGCTCAAAAATTATCTCGGCGATGATGCCTTTTTTGAAGGACTGCATTTGTATCTTACCACCAATAAATTTAATAATGCAGAAGCACACCAGTTACGCCTTGCGCTTGAAGAAGTAAGCGGCAGGGACTTGAACTGGTTTTTTAACCAGTGGTATTTCGGCAGTGGTCATCCCAAACTCAACATTCATTATGCCTATAACGACAGCAGCAAAATGGTTTCGGTGAATGTAAAACAAACCCAGTCCGGATCGCCCTTTATTTTGCCGGTTGCCATAGATATATATAATGGCAAGAATAAAATCCGCCATGATGTTTTGGTTGACAAGAAAGATCAAACCTTTACATTTACGGTTGCAACTGAACCCGACCTTGTAAATTTTGACGGAGATAAAATATTGCTTTGTGAAAAGAAAGAAACAGGTAAATCACTTGCAAATTATATACATCAATACTATGTGGCCGGATCGTATGTTGACAGAAGAGAAGCCATAAGCGCATGCGCTGCACTGCCGGACAGTACGGCAGCGGTGGATTTGTTAAAAACAGCTTTGAAAGACAGGTACCGCGAATTGAGGATATTCGCGATTCATTCGGCAGATCTGAAAAAAGAAAATGTAAAACAAACACTTGAATCAACCATTTTCTCTGTTGCCAAAGGCGACCAGGAACCTACGGTAAGGGCTGAAGCGTTAATGGCATTAAGCATTTACGATAAGCCTATTTACAGGGAGCTGATACAAAAAAGCGTTAATGATTCTTCTTACAGTGTGGCGGGAGCGGCCATACTGTCTTTGAACCAGCTTGATAAAGCCACGGCTTATACGGAAGCAAAAAGATTATCAGCAACGAAAACAAAAGATAAAATGGCTGAAGCGATAAGCAATGTATTTGCCGAAAACAGTAAGGTGGAAGATTTGGATTACGTGCTTAACTGGTATAATGCCCTGCCTTTTGGACAGGCCAAAGTAGAAAATGCAAATACCATAGCGTATTATGCCATTCAGCTCAATAACACCGAAGCTGTAAAAAAAGCGACGGATGCATTGGTTTCATTTCGTGACCAGATTCCATCCGCCTATCAAAAAGATATCTATCCTTTTGTAAACAATGTACTGCTCAAAACCATAGCTACCCAAAAATCTGCCTCGAAGAATGTTTCTTCGGATGCCGCAGCAATACAGGAACAGATTGATTACATTAATAGTAAAATAAAATAACGGGGCGGCCCAGCTTATCGTTTATGATTTGCCGTTTGATCACTGCGGAGATAGATGTTTCCTTGCTTTGAGGCGGCATGAGCCCCGCAATTCTGTGGGTAAACTATTACAGGCAGTAGTTCATTTTAAACTGTTTCATTTGTTTTTTTGCTTTTCTTCCACCAGCGCTGCTCTTTGGCGGAACCGTGGGGTCTTTCGGGACATTTTTGCTGGGCATCCACTACAGCAATCAACACCATATTTACGATGCTCCTAACCGAACTCCCCAATTGCAGTACATGTACGGGCCTGGCTAAACCCAGCAGCACAGGGCCTATGGTGTCAAAAC
>CAMPJQ010000627.1 GCA_946886925.1 uncultured Terrimonas sp. | reverse complement strand
CCCTGCCCTTCATAGCCATGAGGCAATAGCATGGTTATGCCATTCATTCTGTTCCATTTTTCTTCACCGGATGAAATGAACTGGTCAATCATAGGTTGCGCCACATTACAAAAATCCCCAAACTGCGCTTCCCATACCACCAGTGCATTTGGGTTAGCCAGTCCAAAGCCATATTCAAAGCCCAGTACACCATATTCACTTAAAAAAGAGTTAAATATCCTGTATTTGCCCTTCGCGTCAGGTATGGTGCTAAGCCGGTTATAAGGTTCATCTGTATTTTCGTCCTGCAAAACGGCATGCCTGTGGGAGAAAGTCCCCCTGCATATATCCTGCCCGCTCATACGCACATCTTTGCCATCGAGCAATATGCTGCCATAAGCCAGTAACTCACCCGTAGCCCAGTCTAATTTTTTCTCTTTATCGAATAACTTTACTTTTTCGTTGATTATTTTCTCCACTTTGCGAAGCGGGGTAAAATTATCCGGCCACTTCATCATCGCATCAAAGATGGTCTTAAAATTTTCATCGCTGATAGCGGTAACAGGCGACTGTTCAAAATCCTCATCTGTAGCTTTCCTCAACTGCTTCCACCACTTGTCGGGCTGTTGGTAAGTATACGGCAATGGGTTTTGTTTCACTTCATCCAGGCGATCCTGCAAGTCACCCCAAAACTTTTTTTCCATGCCCTTTGCCAGTTCCTGCGCTTCCGGCTCCCCATGTTCCAGCAGATATTTTACATACACTTCCCTTGGATTAGGATGTTTGTCAATTAAGGCATACAAAGTGGGTTGCGTAAACTTGGGATCATCGCCCTCATTATGGCCGTGTTTGCGGTAACATACCATATCTATAAATACATCAGACTGAAATTCTTTACGATATCTCGCAGCTATTTCGGAGCACTTTACTACGGCTTCAGGGTCATCGCCATTTACATGCAATACGGGCGCCTGCACCATAGCTGCCAGCGATGTACAGTAATCTGAACTGCGGGCGTCATCAAAATCGGTAGTAAACCCTATCTGGTTGTTGATCACAAAATGGATAGTGCCCCCGGTATAATACCCTTCTAATTTGCACATCTGCAATACTTCATATACAATGCCCTGTCCTGCTATAGAGGCATCCCCATGGATAAGAATAGGCAATACTTTTTCATAATCGGCTTCATGCAAAATATTGGCTCTTCCCCTGGCAAAGCCTACCACCACAGGATCTACGGCCTCAAGGTGTGAAGGGTTCGGCATCAGTTTTACATACATCACTTTATCACCAGGCGTTTTTACTTCGCTGCCAAATCCAAGATGATACTTAACATCCCCGCTTCCCATCGTTTGATCAACTTTTCCTGTGCCCTCAAACTCACTAAATATCTGCTCATAGGTTTTACCCATTATATTCGCTAAAATATTCAGGCGACCACGGTGCGCCATGCCTATAACTACTTCCTGCACACCAAATTCAGCAGCCTTATTAATAATAGCGTCTAATGCCGGAATAGTGGTTTCACCCCCTTCCAATGAAAACCTTTTTTGACCTATATATTTTGTGTGAAGGAACTTTTCAAACATCACACCCTGGTTGATCTTCTCTAATATTCTCTCTTTTTGTTTGAGTGAAAGCGGTTGAATGAAATTCCTTTCCATTTCAGTGGTCAGCCAGTCTACTTTTTTTTGATCACTGATGTATTTGAATTCTATGCCCACATGTCCTGCATAGCAGGCCTGTAAATGCTCCAATATTTTTCGTAAAGAAGTGGTACCCAGTCCAATAAGATTACCTGCAAAAAAATTCTTATCCATGTCTTCTTCGTTGAATCCAAAGAAGCCAAGATTAAGATTAGCGCCCCTGTCTTTTCGTTTACGTATGGGATTGGTGTTGGCAATAAGATGTCCTTTATTACGATAGCCCAGGATGAGCCGGTAAGCGCCTAATTCTTTTTTCCAGTTCACCCCATCGGTAGTGGTATAGGGCTGTTCCTGTTTATCGGTCGTTCCATATGCGGCACTTCCATTTACCGCAGTTTTATTATTGGCAATGGCAAAATCGAATCCTTCAAAAAACTTTTTAAAATCCGGATCTACACTTTCCGGATCCTTTACAAAGTTATTATATAAATTTTCTATGTATGCGGGATCTGAGCTGGTTATATACGAAAAATCCTTCATGAGGTTATCTTTTGAAAACAGACACAAACCTACGTGATTTTGATGATATGATGACTTAAAACAAGTGTCAAATGCAGGCAGTTACATGCTAATTTTTTATTTTTTGGATTGGTATAACAACATAAAAATGACATTCTTTTTCCATGCTTCAAAAACACCTGGCATTGAGCTCATGATCCATTAAAGCCACTTTTGCTATATAAAATTTGGATTTGAATGTATATCCGCCTACCTTTGCCGTCCAAAATTTTTTAAAATGGCCAATCATCAAGCTACGAAAAAGGATATGCGGCAGGCCGCAAAACGCAGGGACAGAAACCGGTATTATGGTAAAACCACGCGTAACGCCATACGCGACCTGAAAGTGATCACCGATCAAAAGGGAGCAAAGGAAGCGATCCCCTCTGTAGAAAGTATGATAGATAAGCTGGCCAAGCGTGGCATTATTCACAAAAATAAAGCCGCCAATCTTAAAAGCAAGTTAGCCAAAAGAGTAAATACCCTGGCATAAATAAACGCATTCAACATAATAAAAGAGACTGTCTGCAAAAAAGATAGTCTTTTTTTTTTGGAGTAATTGCAGATACACACATCTAGGAATATTTAATGAGACCATAACCTTTTAAAGTATTTTTTATTTGA
>CAMPJQ010000626.1 GCA_946886925.1 uncultured Terrimonas sp. | reverse complement strand
TGGGTATAAAAACAAAACAGTTTGCCCGTATTGTATTTGGAGTGCTGGTGGTAGAAGACATTGTTGTGATATTACTGATGGTACTGCTTTCAACGGTGGCCGTTACCCAGCAGTTTGAAGGAACGGAGATATTATTAACCATTTTAAAGCTGTTGTTCTTCCTGGCATTGTGGTTTATTACCGGGATCTTTCTTTTGCCAACTTTTTTAAAAAGGGCAAAAAAATTAATGGATGAAGAAACCCTGCTCATTCTTTCTATTGGTTTGTGCCTGGGAATGGTGGTTTTGGCTACGCAGGTTGGTTTTTCGGCCGAATTGGGTGCTTTTGTTATGGGATCTATTATAGCGGAAACCACTTTCGCGGAAAGAGTAGAACATCTTACCAAGCCGGTAAAAGATTTGTTTGGCTCCGTGTTTTTTGTGTCGGTGGGCATGATGATTGACCCGGCGGCCATGGTAGAGTATGCATGGCCCATTTTTTGCGTAACCATGCTTACGCTTCTCGGGAAGCTGTTCAGTACTACACTTGGCGCGCTGCTTTCGGGCCAACCGCTCAAACAATCTGTGCAGGTGGGTATGAGTATGGCGCAAATAGGCGAATTTGCTTTCATTGTGGCTACACTGGGGCTTTCATTGGGTGTAATCTCCGATTTCCTTTTCCCTGTGGCGGTTGGGGCTTCTGCCATTACCACCTTCACCACACCCTACCTCATTAAGTTTTCGGAGCCCTTTTATAACTTCATTGCAAAACTTTTACCTGATAAATGGGTGAACAGGCTGAACAGGTATTCTTCCAGTACACAAAATATACAGGCCGAAAGTGACTGGAAGATCGTATTGAAAAGTTATGGCAGGATTGCGCTTATCAATGGTATAATTTTGCTGGCCCTTATATTGGTTTCATCAAATTTCCTTCTTCCTTTTGTTCATGAAAGAGTGGAAGATGAAACGTTAAGAATAATAATTGTATTGGTTATATCACTCGGGGCTGCTGCACCTTTTATGTGGGCGCTTATGGCAAAACGGCCCAATAACCAGGCCTATAAAGAACTTTGGATAGACAAGAAATACAACCGCGGTCCGCTGCTGATCGTAGAAATAGCCAGGAATATCCTGGGTGTTCTGGTCATCGGGCTTTGGGTCGACAGGCTGGCTTCCACACAGGTAGCACTTTTGGTGGCCATACCCATAACCATACTGGTATTGATTATTTTTTCCAAAAGAATTCAGAAGTTCTACCAGCGTATTGAGAGCAGGTTTATCACAAACTTCAATGCCAGGGAAACGGCTGCTGCAAACGGCGGCTCTGCTGAGGCCAATATTTTGCGAAAAAATGTTGACTTTCAATCAGACCTCGTACCCTGGGATGCGCACATCATAGAAATGGAAGTAAACCCGCATGCCGATTACGTGGGAAAAACATTGCTTGAACTGGCCTGGCGTGAACGTTACGGAATCAATATTGTTTACATTAAGCGGGGCGATAAGTTGATACATGTTCCCGGACGGCACAACAGGCTTTTGCCTTTTGACCAGGTGGGTGTTATTGCTACGGATGATCAGATCCAGGTTTTTAAACCTGTTTTTGATACAACAGAGAGCATAATACCTGACGAGGCGGATGTGAGCGACATCTCCCTTCAAAAAATACTGGTTGATGAGCATACGAAACTGAAGGGTTCAAATATCCGCAACTCCGGGTTACGGGAACGCACAAACGGGCTTGTTGTGGGCATACAACGCGAGAAAGAGAGGATATTAAATCCTGATTCTTCAACCATTTTTGAATGGGGTGATATTGTGTGGATAGTAGGCGACAGGAAAAAAATATTGCAATTCAACCAGGAGAAATAACAAAGTGGCCTTTTTCTTTTTCTATGGTATTTTTAATGAAAGGAAATAGATAGCAGAGATACTGCTTTTTTAGCACCGGAATCAATTGGTACTTTTATGTATGAACTGTTCTTCAAAAAAATGGCCGAAAAAATAACGCTTACTTCAGCGCAGCAGGATATCATAAAACAATATCTCATCCCCAAAAAAATCCGGAAAAATCAATACCTCCTGCAGGAAGGCGATGTTGCAAAGCATGCCGCTTTTGTGGAAAAAGGAGCGTTAAGGGCCTATTCGGTTGATGATAAGGGAACAGAGCATATTATCCAGTTTGCTTTTGAGGGCTGGACGATTTCAGATCTGTATAGTTTTTTAACGGGCGAGGCGGCTACTTACAACGTTGATGCGCTTGAAGATTCGGAGCTGGTGCTGATCAGTAAAGCGGCGCAGGATGAAATTCTGAAACAGATCCCGGAATATGAAATATACACCCGTTTACAGATAACAGGCGCCTATCTGGCAATGCAAAAAAGACTTACATCTATTTTAAGCCTGTCACTTGAAGAACGGTATATTAATTTAACCAAACTCTACCCCAATCTTATACAACGCGTTCCCCAACGCATGATCGCTTCTTACATGGGGCTTACTCCCGAAACATTAAGCCGGGTTCGCAGAAAGATAAAAGACAAGTGATATTGATTTTTATCAAGGCCTGGTGTTGACGCTTGTCAATGCGCTTTCTTATCCGAACGCAATGGACGGAGGCTCATCGTTGCCGTAGTTTTGCATTATCAAATTTATTATGATATGCGAACAAAACAAACCATAGCTGTCATTGGCGCAACGGGTAACATGGGGTCTGCAATAGCAAAAAGCCTTTCCAAAGGTAATTACCGTTTATTGTGGTTTACCAATGATAAAAGCAAATTAAAAAATCTTGAAAAGGAAATAACAACTGCTCATCCCGGGGCCGATGT
>CAMPJQ010000625.1 GCA_946886925.1 uncultured Terrimonas sp. | reverse complement strand
GTAGTATAGGTATGTGTGATAAACTGGAAATTAAAACCCTTTTCAGCAAGTCTTTTTTTAGGTGCTTTGGCTACCTCCTTTCCGCTTGGAATTAATGTTTCCAGTATCCGCCTGTTCTTCCGCAGGATGGTATTAATGTTACGAACAAAATTGGAAGTTTGGCTATAGCGCTTATTGTTGTGAGCGTTGCGGCACCAGTCGTCACAGAATTTCTTATCAACCCTGCCTTTAACCGGTTTGCCACAATACAGGCAATAAACCTGCTGTGGGGTGTTTGTCATAAGTTTCATTTTGGAAGTAGCGTAAAGTGTTTTTCATCTCCCCATTGCCGGAGAGCACAATAAAATTAAACTTTTACATTAATATTTCCGAAAGAAATTCACTCAAATTTATCCGTTTATAAACGCTTATAAACGACTATAATCGGTTTTAAACGACTATATACCGGCTAAAGCTTCCGGGCGTTTGCATCTTTGTATGGTCAAAAGGAAAAGCGCTTTCACCAGACAACCATTAAAACCCGCAGAAAGGGAATACGAATTTAAAAAACAATTTAAAAACTTAGTATTATGAACGCTTTACAAAACAAAGTGCAATTGATTGGCAACTTAGGCAATAATCCGGATGTACGCAACACAGAGTCAGGAAAGAAAATGGCACGTGTATCTATTGCTACCAATGAAAGCTACCGCAACGCAAAGGGCGAAACAGTAAAAGAAACGCAATGGCATAATGCTATAGCATGGGGCAAAAATGCGGAAGTCATAGAAAAATACCTCACCAAAGGCAGCCAGGTGGCTGTTGAAGGAAAATTGGTTACCCGTAATTATGTAGATAAAGAAGGTATCAAAAGATATACCACTGAAGTGCAGGTTAACGATATATTACTGCTGGGTAGTAAGAACAGTGGGAAATGAACCCACATCCATTCACTAAAAGGCCGCTTTAACAGGTGGCCTTTTTTTAGAAAAAGAGATAAGTACCTGAAGCTTTTGAAGAAAGATGATTTTATGCAGCAGTTGTATTTGCTTCCTCAATTATTAATTGGCAGATTCTTTTCAAAGTCGTACAGTGTTACCCGGCGAATGTCGTAATAGGATTGCCAGTATTGTTGCAGCATTCTTACGTAATCTACTACCGCGATATCTTTTGCCTCCTGGGCTAATCCAAGATCAGTAATGCTTATTTTACCCAGCATATACCTGTTCCTGGCCACTTCATATCTTTTTTGAGCAATGGTATCGCTTTTGGCAGATATTATCAATGCTGATTGCAATTGCAGGAATTGATTCACTGTGTTTTCAATTTCAAGCTCAAATGTTTTTTTCTGAAAAGCGATCTCAGCCTGTGCAGCTTCTAAATTAGCCTTGCTGGCAGCAATATCATGCCTGTTTTTTCCAAATCCAAATAAAGGCAGGGAATATCCAATATTTACCTGCTGAAAATCCAACGGGTTCTGATAGGCACCCGCCAGTGTCATGGCGGTTTGATTTAATCCATAACTGAGCCGTATATTGCCGCTGGCAAAAGCGTTAGACTGGCTTTGCCTTACCTGCCGCCTGGCATTGTTCTCCTGTAAATCAAAACCCAGCATATCACTGCGGTTATGCTTAGCTTCTTCCACGGCGCGCTTTATATCTACCGCAAACACAGGGGCATCTGTTACCGGAACCAATTCAAAATCTGTATTACTATCTATATTTAAAAGATTAGCCAGCCGTTTTGCATTTGCCTGCACATTCACCTCACCCTGGGTTACAGCATTGCGTGCATTCATTAACTGCAGTTCAACCTGCAGCAGTTCATTTTCTGCTATTCGCCCCACATTAAAACGACCTGTAGATATTTTATACAAGGTATCATTTACCTGCACATTCTGCCGCGCATTGTTCAATACCATTTTAGATACATACAAATCGAAATAAGCTTCTGTTATTTGTCCGGATAAATTTTCGTACAATTCGATCTGCTGCTTGGTAGCCTGCTTCATCCGGAGTTTCTCCTGTTCAAAATTCCATTTTACCGTATTAAATAAGCTCAAAGGCTGATTGATACCCACCTGGAAAGGAGCCGTTTGCCACTGTCGCTGGTCGAGCCCCGTGCCTTTATTGGTAAATAAATTAGCGCCGGATGAAACAAATATATTACCGCCGGTCCAAAAAATATTCTGGGTTAATGTAAGGTTACTACCTAGTATTGAACGCTGTACCGATTGCACCTTATAAGAACCATCCGGCTGAGTAATATTCAGCAGGGAACGGTCATAAGCCGGCAATGTTCCATCTAAGCTTAACTGCGGTTTAAGAGAAGCTTTAAAAGATTTGTACCGGTGCACATAACTGCTGTAATCGGCCTCAATTTGTTTGGCAAGTAAGCTTTGCCCTCTTGCCACTCCGATGGCTTCCTGCAATGATAAAGTCATTTTCTTTTGTGCTGTAACAGGCTGGTACAGGCATATTACTGCAACAATAAGGTATAAAACAGGTTTCAAGTATATAGTATTTTATGGTTTAGAAATCGGCTTAAAAAAGGAGGCTTACATTCAACTGCTTTAATCAGATCTTAACGATACTACGGGATCACTTTTTGCGGCACGCCTGGCGGGCAGTATACCAAATATTAAACCCACGGCTATGGATATGGTAAATGAAATGATGATAGATGCAGGAGAAATAATAGTTTGTATTCCCGTTGCACTTTTAATCAGCAAACTGGTAGTAATACCCAGTATAACGCCAATTAAACCTCCCGTAACACTTATACTCACCGCTTCTCCAAGAAACTGCATAACAACATCTCTTTTAGTTGCACCCAGGG
>CAMPJQ010000624.1 GCA_946886925.1 uncultured Terrimonas sp. | reverse complement strand
CTGGAAATACAGAACGGCACATTTAAAAATGATGCGTATACAAAAAAAGCAACGGTTCCGGGATTTGATGGCAGGCACATTGATTTTAGTAAAATAAACTGCAGTTTTACGAATGTACTTTGGGAAAAAGATACAGTTACTACGCAGCTTACATTGCAGACAAAAGAACGGAGTGGTTTTGAAGTAAAAAACATGAAGGCGGATGTAAAACTGACCCCGCAGGAAATGGCTTTCAACAATCTTAATATTGAAACCAATAACAGTACGATCCGCAATTATTTCCGGATGAGCTATGACGATATGAGCAGCATGAATGACTTTGTTCATAAAGTAAAAATGCAGGCCCATTTTGATGATTCGGAAATTGATAGCGATGATATCGCCTTCTTCGCCCCGGGCATGCAATCATGGAAAAAAAATATACGACTGAAAGGCGCTGTCAGGGGAACAGTGGATGACCTCGTTGGAAAGGATCTTATTATACAGGCGGGTAATAATACATTGCTGAATGGCGACATCAGCATGACCGGATTGCCGGATATCAACCAAACCTTTATTGATTTTAAAGCCAACGATTTCAGAACAACCTATGATGATGCAGCGGCATTTGTTCCTGCTATCCGGAACGTAACAACTCCTGATCTGCGCAGGTTACAGTATATAAGATTCAACGGAAGCTTCACGGGCTTTATCCGCGATTTTGTGACCTTCGGTACTATTCAAACCCATCTTGGTATAGTAAAAAGTGATTTGAATATGAAGTTGCCGGCGGATCGGCAGCCTGTTTATTCGGGTACTATTTCTACCGGCTATTTCAAGCTCGGAGATTTTATTGGCAATTCAAAGATAGGCGCAGTAGCATTGAGTGGTGTTTTAAAAGGACAGGGATTTGACGAAAAGAACAGGCAGGCGGATATAGATGGTAAAATTCTTTTCGCAGATTACAATGGCTACAGGTATGATAACGTAACGTTGAAAGGAAAATTGGATAAAAAAAGATTTGAAGGCGCCGTTTCTATTAAAGATGAAGAAGCAGATCTTACCTTAAACGGATTAATCGATTTTAATAGTAAAACACCAACCTTCAATTTCCTGGCTGATGTACAAAAAGCTAACCTGGAAAACATGAACCTGACAAGTGAAGACATCAGCTTTAAAGGTAAATTCAATCTTGACTTTTCCGGCGACAACATTGATAATTTCCTGGGCAATGCGAATATCACCGAATCATCACTTACAAGAAATGGCAGTCGTTTACCTTTTGATTCACTGATCGTTTCATCGGCATATATCAATAATGTAAAAACATTAAGAGCAAGAGCCAATGAATTTGAAGCTATAGTAAGCGGCGACTTTACTATCCGTGATCTGCCTGATGCCTTTAAACTTTTTCTCAATAAATATTATCCCGCTTATATAAAGCCGCCAAAAAAGCAACCGGAGAACCAGTCCCTGACATTCGATATTACTACACAGTACGTTGATGATTATATAAAACTGATTGACAGTAGCCTTGCTGGTTTTAATAACAGCCATATTTATGGTAATCTTGATACCCGCAATAATCAACTCAACCTTACTGCTGATGTGCCACAATTTAAATATGGCAAATATAACTTTGACAATGTTGAATTAACAGCAAAGGGGAACCGCGACAGCCTTGCTCTTTATGGTGGGGCTTCCAACATCAATATCAGCGACAGCCTGAATGTGCCGGTGGTACTTTTTCGTATCAATGCACATGATGATGTTTCAAAAGTGCAAATATATACAGGCGCTAACCAGGCTATTAACCGGGCTGATTTAAATGCGCAGGTTCTTACTTACAATAATGGTGTAAAAATTGAATTTGATCCTTCTTCTTTTGTTGTAAACAGCAAAACCTGGACTATAGAAGAAAATGGCGAACTGGAATTCCGGAAAAACATTCCTGCCAGAGGCCAGCTTGTATTAAGGGAAGGAGACCAGTAAGTGAGAATGAAAACAAGACCTTCCGAAACAGGCGACTGGAATGACCTGGTGATAGACCTTAAAAAAATAAATGCCGGGGATTTCGCTCCTTTCTTTCTTCCTAAAAACAGGCTTGAAGGTTTAATTTCCGGCAACATATTGGTAGAAGACCCGATCAACAATCCGTATATCACTTCCAATGACATTATTGCTGAAGGCCTTCGGCTGGATAATGATTCCATTGGCGATGTAAAAGCCAGTGTAGTTTATGATAATAAAAACAAGCAGCTAACGGCAAAAGGCAATACCCTGGATCAGCCAAATAGTCTTGCTTTTGATTTGAACCTGCTACTGGGCAGCACCGAACAACAGCAGAACAACCTGATAGCCCTTAAAACAAATAATTTTCAGTTAAAGATCCTTGAACGTTTTTTAGGCAATTTGTTTTCAGATATGCAGGGCTATGTTACCGGCGATTTCGATTTGCGTGGTGTATTTAATAAACTACAGGTAACGGGTAAAGGACGGTTGAAGGATGCCGGATTGAAAGTAAACTTTACACAATGCTTTTATAAGATACTGGATACCGACCTGGAATTGAAACCCAATGAAATAATTTTAGATGGCATTGTTTTAACGGATCCTGTTTCCGGCAATCCTGTTTACCTGACGGGAGGTATTCAGCATACACATTTTAGAAATATGTTCTTTGGTCTTACCGTATCTACGCTAAAGCCCAATACCAAAGGACCCCAGTTTAATAAACCTGTTTTATTGCTTAATACAAGCTACAATGACAACAAACAATTTTATGGCAGGGTAAGAGGAACGGGTTCGTTTTCATTATCAGGGTACCAGTCGGATATGTCTATG
>CAMPJQ010000623.1 GCA_946886925.1 uncultured Terrimonas sp. | reverse complement strand
CCGCCTGCCACACCCATCATATCACCACTTCCACGCTTAAAGTTGGCCAAAAATTTACCCTGCCAGCTTCCGTGACGGCTATCACGTAAGCCGTTAACATTCTGACTCCAGGAGTATACCTGTTTTTCTTTAATCAACTCTTCACCCGAACCATTGGATTTTTTCTTTGGTCTGGGATTTTGATTGATATATCCGTATGCGGCGTATTCCCATTCGGCTTCGGTGGGCAACCTGTAATTGGGCAGCATATACCCATCTTCAAAGGTTACTTTTAGCCTGGGTCTGCCATTAGCATCCATTAAAGGATTTTTCTTGGGTTTGCCGGGTTGCGGCTGGTATAAGTCTTTCAGGTAAGCCTGGGTGTTAAAGTTTTCCTGTCCCTGACCCTGAGTGGTTTTTAACTGGTTTTTATTGATATAGCCCTTTTCAACCAAAATCCTTTCATTTACCCTGTCGCTGCGCCAAAGGCAAAAATCATTTGCCTGCTTCCAGCTTACTCCTACCACCGGGTAATAATTATAAGAAGGATGACGGAAATAGTATTCTACCAATGGTTCATTATATGCCAGCTCTTCTCTCCATACCAGTGTATCTGGTTTTGCAGCTTCTAAAACTTCGGCATACTGAGGATCATCAAAAACCGACTCCAGCCAGTGCAGGTATTCGCGGTAATGAACGTTAGCTACTTCTGTTTTATCAATATAAAATGAAGAAACCGTTACACGGCGGGGTATATTGTTCCAATCTCCCATAACGTCTTCATCCGTAGCGCCCATGGTAAACGTACCACCCTGTACAAACACCAGCCCGGGACCGGTATTCTGCTCTTTTTCTTTAGATACGTTGAAACCACCCATATTTTTATCATTGTAGTTCCAACCGGTTACGTCCGATTTCTCGAATTTCTTCTTACCGAAAAGCCCATTTTTACAGGAAGTAAAAAGCAGCCCAACAGCGGATAACAGAAGAAAGGTTTTCAAATTCAGTACTCTTTGCATTTTGCTGGATTTAAACTAAAAAAAGATAACGGGTATATACTTTAAATATTGTATTAAAAGAAAGCTAAACTCCCCCTTTATAAGGTATACAGCATGCAATTTAATTACTTTATAAAAATGGGTGCCCGGCTTTTGTGTTTATTAAATGCTAAACTTACGAAACACTATCTATTATTAAGCCAAAGTGGTGAAAATCATAGGCAAAACAATATTTATTTTTTTACCCCGTTTGTAAGAAAGGTTTAACCGCAATAAGGCATGGTAATTGTTAAATCTGTTTCATTTTGGAAGGGATGTTAACAATTTAAAGAAGAAAAGCTCTGAAAAACAAAAAACACTTTTACTTTGCAAATCAATTTCAAAACGTATTAAACAGATTCCGAATATTGAATAAAACGCTACTTCTTTATTCATTTTCATTCAAACACAATTTCTGATGAAACATTCATTGAGGAGATTTTCTGTTGCCGGCCTGCTGCTTATGGGTATATCGGTTAGCACTTTTTCGCAAAGTTCCGAACCCATAAACATTGTTACTACCGCCGTTCCCTTTTTACGTATTTCGCCCGATGCCCGTGCAGGTGGTATGGGAGATATGGGCATATCCACAACCCCGGATATCAATTCGCAATTTTATAATGTTGCCAAATATCCTTTCACTAAAAGTAGCGCCGGTATTGGACTTACCTATACTCCCTGGTTAAAGGATCTGGGATTAAACGATGTGTTCCTGGCTTCTTTAGCAGGTTACTACAAATTTGATGAACAACAGGTTATTTCGGCTTCCCTAAGATATTTTAGCCTGGGTAATATACAGTTTACAGACGCTCTTGGTAATGATCTGAACCAGTTTAACCCCAGGGAGTTTGGGCTTGACCTTGGCTATTCCCGTAAATTATCTGATCAATTATCTTTAGGTGTTGCGCTTCGTTATATTTATTCCAACCTGGCGGGCGGAGCGTCTTCAAATGGCGTTTCCTATAAAGCAGGTACTGCTGTGGCAGGAGATATTGGATTGTATTATACAACAGCTAATGAAGAAGGTCAGGGATGGAATATTGGTGCAGCCTTTACTAACCTGGGCTCTAAAATTTCATATACCTCAGATGCCAGCCAGCGGAATTTTATACCCGCCAATTTTGGTGTAGGAGCAGGACATACCTGGGTCAGCAACGAAGTGCACAAAATAACGCTTAGCGGAGAAATTAATAAATTACTGGTACCGGCGCCTCCCGGAAGCAATGCCGATTCTGCTGATTATGCCAAATATAACAGCGATGGCGTGGTAAGCGGCTGGTTCAAATCTTTCAGTAATAAGGCGCTTGCTTATTCTGTTGGCGGAGAGTATATGTACAATGACCAGTTTGCTTTAAGAGCGGGTTATTACGGCGAAAGTGCCAATATGGGGAAAAGAAGTTATGTTACTTTAGGTGTAGGCATCAACTATAATATTTTTGGTCTTAATTTTTCATATCTCCTGCCTTCGGGTAACGGCGTAAACAGAAACCCGCTTTCCAACACGATCCGTTTCAGCCTGCTGTTTAACCTTGACGGCAACCTGGAAACGGGAGGCGGAGAGTAACAGTATTGTGTGAGAGGTGAAAGGAGAATGGTTTATCGTCTTATGAGTGCTGAGGTATAGTGAATTGTGCTGATCGCCCACAGTTGATTGTCCTAAAGCGCCAGGCACCAAATGACAAGAGCCAAACCTGTCCGCTGGGGGGATAAAACCCGAAAGCTCAATTTCGAAATCCGAAGGTAAAGCCAAGGAGCCAAATAAATCCCCAAATCAGAAATCAACAAACCAGCAATCAAAAGGGCTATACC
>CAMPJQ010000622.1 GCA_946886925.1 uncultured Terrimonas sp. | reverse complement strand
GTTGCTGGTTACTGGTTGCTGGTTGGTTTTTGAAACCTGAAAATTCCTCATTAAACCCGAACCGACAACCTTTCAATAAAAAAATCAATTCTGACACAATAAAAAACAAGTTGCTCTTTTTTGAAATACGTTATACTTTTGCAGCCAGAGAACCAATAATCCCAGAAATCGGAACCACTAATGAGAAGCCATATCCTCCACCTGTTGCAGATCAATCTGCATCTCCACGACTATAAATATGCTTTGTTATGTTTTATTACAGCATTTGTAATAACCCTGCTAACTATTCCGCCTATTGTAACCCTGATCAAACGATATAAGCTCTATGATATGCCCAATGGCAGAAAAGAGCATAAACTACCAGTTCCTACTATGGGTGGTATCGCGATTATGGCTGGAATGATAATCGCTCTTACATTATGGTTTCCGTTCAGCAATGAGATTGGCCAGATATGTTTCTTTTTTTCAATTGCAGTACTTTTTGGTCTCGGCATTATGGACGATCTTAAAGATCTTTCAGCAAAATATAAATTTGTTGTTCAAATAGGACTTGCGGCGTTAATTGCCTTGGCAGGTATTCGTATCACTTCTTTTGATGGACTATTTGGCATTAATGAGCTATCCTTATCAGCTCAATATAGTTTTACAATCCTGGCTATTGTAGGGATTACCAATGCCTTTAATTTAATCGATGGTATTGATGGCCTTGCCGGTGGCCTTGCTTTCATGAGTCTTGTAACGTTGGGCTTGTTTCTCACTCTTAGTGGTGATAACAATACAGCCCTGATAGCTTTTGCATTAGCCGGTGCTGTATTTGCCTTTTTATATTTCAATTTTAATCCTGCTAAAATATTCATGGGTGATACCGGGTCGTTGATACATGGATTTGTTATTGCCGTACTTTGCATCCGGCTTTTGCAGATAAATGGTTCGGTTGAAAATCCAATACTAACACATGCTCCAATGTTTGTTTTGGGTATAGTATTGATTCCGGTATTTGACACCATTCGGGTATTTGCTATGCGTATCTGGAAAGGAGGATCTCCTTTTGAAGCTGACAAAACACATATTCATCATCTGCTCACAAACCGGGGGTTTAGTCACGTATTTGCCACCAGGACTATTTACTTTATTCATGCCCTCATCCTGATAGAAGTTTACCTGCTGCAGTCTGTAAAGCAGGAATTAATACTTCTGTTTTTAATCGCTTTTATGCTATTGGCTATTGTTATATTAAGGAATATACATGTATTCATTCCGAAGCCCGGCAAGAATAAAAGTTTCGATAATACAGAGAATCAAATCGTCTGATTTTTTCGTTGAAAATTACTTGATCCATTAATTACATTTTCTGATCTGCAGTGCATTCAATAACCCCTCAAAAAGAGCGTTGTATCCTGAAATTTTAGTCAACTGAAATCCCTATTGGACGTTTGTATAAACAGGCCGCGATGACAAGGCTTCATGTTCATGAAAGTTGAATCGATAAATTTGGAGAGAAGAAACTATAGATTTACGGCTCTTAAGACAAATACAGCTTAGCTTTTATAGATTTGTAATCGGTTTATATTCCGGCACCAGTGCTCTCATTATTATCCACGCAAGCAAGTAAGCAACTGCACATATGGCAAACATGATAGTGTACCCGGTTCCGATATGCCCCAATTCTTTGTAATGATCGAATAAAGCACCGCCAAGCTTAGTTGTCAGCACGCCGCCAAGACCACCAGCCATACCGCCAATTCCAATGACTGAGCCTATTGCCTTTTTGGGAAACATATCTGAAACCGTTGTAAAGATATTGGCGCTCCATGCCTGGTGAGCAGATGCGGCGATGCCAATAAATAATACAGGCATCCAGTAACTGATATAACCCAGTGGTTGTGCTAATAAAACTACCAGTGGTATTACAGCTATCAAAAGCATCGCTTTCATACGGCCATCGTAAGGATGGTATCCTTTCCTGATAAAATACACCGGGAACCATCCCCCACCGATGCTTCCAAACATTGTTAAACTGTACAGCGCCACTAAAGGAAGCATAATATCTGTGCCTGTCATTCCATATTGATCCTTCAAATAAGCAGGCAGCCAGAATAAAAAGAACCACCATACGCCATCCGTCAAAAACTTACCAATTGAAAAAGCCCAGGTTTGTTTGTACCCTAATAATTTGATCCAGGATACTTTTTCTTTTTTAATATCTTCCGCATCAGCTTCTGTTTTTTCGATGTCACTATTAATGTATTCCAGTTCTGCTGTTGATAATCTTTTTTGTTTTTCAGGTCTGTCATATAATACAAGCCAGAAGAACAACCATAAAAGACCAATAGCGCCAATAATCACAAAAGCTGATTCCCATCCCCAGTTAGCGGCAATCCATGGTACGGTAAGAGGCGCAAGGATGGCGCCTACATTGGTACCTGAATTAAAAATACCTGTTGCGAATGATCTTTCTTTTTTGGGAAAATATTCTGCCGTGGCTTTAATAGCAGCAGGGAAATTGCCCGACTCACCAAAGCCAAGCACGGCACGGGCAAACATAAACCCCATTACTGAAACGGGCAAGGTAACTATGCCAATCCATCCCAATACAGTTGCAATGCCTTCACCTATCGGAATAGCAAGCGCATGAATAATAGCGCCGATTGACCAGATGATGATAGCCCAGGTATATCCTTTTTTGGTACCCAGTTTATCAATGATGCGGCCGGCGAATAACATGGAAATGGCATATGTAAATTGAAAGACAGAAGCAATATTTGAATAGTAAGTATTACTCCAGCCAAATTTTTCTTCCAGCATTGGCTTCAAAAGACTCACCAC
>CAMPJQ010000621.1 GCA_946886925.1 uncultured Terrimonas sp. | reverse complement strand
AATCCGGTGACGTCATAAATTTAATATTTTTTTTTGTAAAAGCATAGTCTCGATAATTTCTTTTTTTGAGGTACTAAATCATTCTGTGATAATGAGAAATACCTTGCAGTAAATACACTTCACAGGATATCTCGGGGAGGCTTTCTTGGGATGCCATGCCTGATTGAATAGGTGCTTAATACACCCATAATAAGCTACACAGGAGTTGCTAGCATTTTAGCGGTTGCATTTGGAGAACAACGGTTATATATTCTTACATTCCTTTCCTGGAAACAGACTTTATTTGCCTTAATTACAAAAACAAATTGCACATATCTTTGTGAGGGTATCTGCAATTCTGTTTATCCTTTAGCGTTCATTGCAAGTTCGGTTCATTACAAATGGGCTCAAAAAATTATTGTATACCCCTTAATCCCTCCTTGCTACCGAACTGGCGCCGCTGCTTTTGATATTGCGGGTTATGCCCTGTCCTTTATAGTAGATGTCGCTGGCGCCGCTGGCACTGGCGGTAAGCTCTTTTTCAACGGTAATTTGTATATCGCTGGCGCCGCTGGCATTGGCTTCGCAGTATCCGGCAACCAGGTCATACCCTTTTACATCGCTGGCGCCGCTCACTTCTATTTTTACATTTTGCGCCCGGCCGCTCACCCGGGAATCTGAACTACCGCTTTGGTCAAGGCTCAGATGATCAACATCCACCGCTCCCTTAAAATCGCTGGAACCCGATATATCTATCTTTAACGCATCCGCTTTTATCACCCCATTTGCATAAATATCTGAAGCGCCTGAGGCCGACAGCTTTTTAATTGTTTTAAACGAAACATAAGCTTTTAGATTTTTACTGCCACTTGCCCATGATAATCCTTTATCGTTATAGTGTATTTTAAGTTCCCCATTTATGACCTCGGTCACAATCCGGTCGCGATATTTTGTTTCAGCAGCACTCACAACTACTACTTCCTCGTCACTTTGCGATAAGTACAAATCAATAGAGCCCGAAACAGAAATGGCAGAAAAGGGGCCGTTTACATCCCTGGGCTGGGCATTTTTATCGTTTACAAATACTTTCTCATCCTGCGCGCCGGCTGCAAAAACGAAAACAGTGCATAATGCAAACAGTAGTATTTTTTTCATGCGAAGTTTTTTTAAGATGCCTTGTCACAGAAGCGGCATAATATTCTATTAATCCTTATCATCAACCATTGTAATACGACAACCCGACATAAAAGTTACACAATTTGGAAAATATTTTAAAACTCCATTAACTTTGCAGCACAAACAACCGTGGTTAAAGTTTGTTTTAACCTCAGTGATTCCCGGGGTGTTTTGTTTCGCTTACTGCGGGGCAAGACTGAGATCAAACCCGTAGAACCTGATCAGGGTAATGCCTGCGCAGGGAAGGACGAGCCCTCACATCTCTCCTTTCCTGTTTTTGTAAACCCGGCCAATGACAAGTGAGTGCATTAAAAACAGTATGCACGTCGGCAGCCGATAACAAAAACAGAAATGAAAAAAGTATTTTCCCTATTGATTATGCTGGCAGGCGCAGTTGTAGCTTTTGCCCAGTACCCGCTCCATGGAAAAATTGTAGAAAAAAATTCCCGGCAACCTGTTGTCAATGCCAGCATTGCCTTATCCGGGAACAGGAATGTGCTTTCTGATGAAAATGGTGATTTCCATTTTCATCATGTCAAAGAAGGCAGTTATACGATAACTATAAGTTCTGTTGGTTTTAAAGCGATACAGGAAACCATACAGGTTCCTTCATCTTCTCCTGTAAGCATTGCATTAGAAAGGATCAACCTGATGCTGCAACCCATTGAAATAAAAGGTGTAAGAGCAGGTGAAAGAGCGCCATTTGCGAAAAGCAACCTGTCGAAAAAAGAAATAGAAAAAGCAAATATGGGTCAGGACCTTCCTTTTGTACTGAACCAGCTTCCATCTGTAATTGTAAACTCGGATGCCGGCAATGGGGTAGGTTATACAGGCATACGCATTCGCGGCACCGATGCCACAAGGATCAATGTAACACTCAATGGCATTCCTTATAATGATGCAGAATCGCAGGGTAGTTTTTTTGTTGACCTGCCCGATTTCGTTTCATCGGTTAACAGCATACAGGTGCAGCGCGGGGTGGGCACCAGCAGCAACGGTGCAGGCGCTTTTGGGGCCACCATTAATATGACCACCAACGAGTTTATCGAAAAGCCTTATGCCGAAAGCAATAACAGTTACGGTTCTTTTAACACATGGAAGAACACCCTTAAAGCCGGCACCGGTTTAATTGACGGACATTTTACAGCAGATGCAAGACTTTCATCATTAAAAAGCGACGGCTATATAGACCGCGCCAGCAGTGATCTGAAATCATTTTATTTGTCTACTGCTTACTTCTCCGGTAAAGCCTCGGTTAGGCTGAACATTTTTTCGGGCAAAGAAAAAACCTACCAGGCCTGGAACGGCGTTCCCGAAAGCCTGTTAAAAACAAACCGCACCTACAATTCGGCAGGAACGGAAAAGCCTGGTGACCCCTATGAAAATGAAACAGATAATTATCAGCAGGATCATTACCAGTTGTTTTACAACCAGGGTGTAAATGATCGCCTGAGCTTTAATGTAGCAGCATTTCTGAGCCGGGGCAAAGGATATTATGAACAATATAAAGCCTTCAGAAAGTTTTCAGATTTCGGGTTGCCCGATATACTTATAGGCGATTCAATAGTAAGCAGTACAGATGTTGTGCGCCAATTATGGCTTGATAATTATTATTATGGTGGCATCTTTTCGCTTCAGTATAAAAATAAGGGAACGCAATGGATAACCGGC
>CAMPJQ010000620.1 GCA_946886925.1 uncultured Terrimonas sp. | reverse complement strand
ATCTAAGGAGGTTGGTGTTCGAAAGGTTATTGGCGCCTCCAGGTTTGCATTGGTCGGTCAGTTTACCGGAGAAGCAATGTTGCTCACGTGCATTTCGGTTTTAATAGCCGTAATTCTGGTAGCGCTGCTGCTGCCGGCCTTTAACACGCTTACCGGAAAACACCTATACGTGCCCATTACCAAGCCTTTCTTTTGGTCATTTTTAGCAGGGCTGCTATTGCTTACAGGCCTGGTAGCAGGCAGCTACCCTGCATTTTTCCTGTCTTCGCTTAAACCTGCAAAAGTGCTGAAAGGCAGTTTAAGATTTAGCTGGAGTGCCACATTTTTTCGTAAGGCACTGGTGGTTTTCCAGTTCGCGCTCTCCATTGTATTTATTGTGGGTATGATCGTAATTTATAAGCAGATGGATTATGTTCAGTCAACAAACCTCGGTTATGACAGGGAGAATTTAGTGTATATTCCCATAGAAGGCGACCTTGTTAAAGATTATGCCCAATTCAAAGAGGAAGCAGGCAAAATACCAGGCATCCTCAGCATTTCAAAAATGAGAAATTCGCCAACCGTACTTGAACACCATACCAATAGCATTGAGTGGGCGGGCAAAGACCCCAATCTTACCATGTCATTCGCCGATGGCGTAGTGGGTTATGATTTTGTAAAAACGCTGAAGCTGGAACTAAAGGAAGGACGCGATTTTTCCCGGGACTTCGGAACAGATTCAGCAAGTTTCCTGTTGAACGAAACAGCCGCAGCAAAAATGGGATATAAGGATCCTGTTGGCCAGACGGTGTCGTGGGGCAACCGCCCCGGTAAGATCATTGGCGTACTAAAGGATTTTCATTTCAATTCAATGCACCAGTCCATAGATCCGCTGATCTTACGACTGGACGAAAACTGGACATGGGGCACCATACTGGTTCGTACCGGCGCTGGTAAAACAAAAGAAATCATTGCCGGGCTCGAAAAAATATGTAAATCATTAAATCCAAAATTTCCTTTCACCTACCAGTTCTCCGACCTGGAATATATGAAACTGTATAAGAGCGAACAGGTAGTCAGCAAACTATCTGATTATTTTGCTTTCCTGGCTATTTTTATTTCCTGCCTGGGCTTACTGGGGCTGGCAGCATTTACAGCCGAACAGCGCACCAAAGAAATTGGTGTACGTAAAGTGCTGGGCGCATCTGTTCCCAATATTGTTGCACTGCTATCCTCCTATTTTATAAAGCTGGTGTTGGTTGCCATAGTAATAGCCACTCCTGTAGCATGGTATGCAATGAACAACTGGCTGCAGGATTTTGCATATAAAATTGATATAGCATGGTGGATATTTATTTTGGCCGGATTGATTGTTGCAGGTATAGCATTGATCACCGTTAGTTTCCAGTCCATCAAAGCGGCAATAGCCAACCCGGTGAAATCGTTGCGTACAGAGTGAATCCGTCATTGCGATCCGCCGCGGCGTGTGGAAATGACCAATCAGAAATTAAACATCAGAAACATTTTTATGTTCAAAAATTATCTCAAAATCGCCTGGCGGAACATTACAAAAAACCGTTTTCATGCCCTGGTAAATATTTCAGGATTGTCGGTGGGTATCGCTTTTACATTGCTTATTGGCGCCTATGTATGGAGTGAGCTGAATGTGAACAGTGCATTAAAAAAACCCAACCAGCAGTACATACTGCAAAGCAAATGGAAAAATCCCAACCAGGGACTGGAGCTTACTACCGTTGGCCCGCTGGCTAAAGCACTAAGGGAAACTTATCCCCACCTTGTGGCCAACTACTACCGTTGGGATGGCATTACCTCGAATGTAGCTAAAGGAGATAAGGTTTTCAGGGAAGGATTGCAGGTTGGCGACAGCACGATGTTAAGCATGTATGGATTCAGTGTGCTGCATGGCAATGCGAAAACAGCTTTTAATGACCCTTTTTCAGTGGTGATAACCGCGGAAAAAGCGATCAAATATTTTGGTAAAACAGATGTAACAGGAGAAACACTCTCTATAGAAAATTTTTCAGGAGCGAAGCACGATTTCATGATAAGCGCTGTATTAAACAGTCCTGCGAAAAATTCTGTAACGATGCTGAACGATGATAACAACAACCAATTCTATATATCAGCCAATAACATCAGCTACTTTGGAAGAAACATGGACTGGCCTAATTTTTATATTGTAGGTTATATAGAGCTTCAGAAAGGTGTTTCACCAATTGAACTGGAAAAGCCCATGCAGCATTTGTTAAAACAAAATGCGCCACCGGGTGTTGCAGAAAATCTTACCCCATACCTTGTTCCTTTAAGTCAGTATTATTTAGAAGCCAATAACAGTTTGATCAAAAAAACCCTGTTTGCCCTGTCGGGCATAGCATTTTTTATACTGCTGATGGCCATTGTAAATTTTATAAACTTATCGGTGAGCAAATCAGCGTCGCGGATGAGAGAGATCGGTGTTCGTAAAGTATTGGGTGGACTAAAAAGGCAATTGATCGTTCAGTTCCTGGTAGAGTCGGTAATCACTGTTTTCTTTTCTACAATAGTAGCAGTATTTATATATGTAACAACCCGAAACCTTTTCAGCAATATCCTGGGCAAAGAAATCCCTCCTTTAAATGGCTTTCCCTTATACTTCATTTTTATTCCGGCCGTATTAATTGTATTGATCGGGTTCCTGGCAGGCATCTACCCTTCTTTTGTTTTATCTTCCCTTAAGGCGGTTGAATCACTCAAGGGCAAACCGGGGGCAATAAAAGAGAATGTTTTGTTCAGGAAATTATTAATAGGATTCCAGTTCGGCACAGCAGCGCTTCTTTTTATTTGTGCC
>CAMPJQ010000619.1 GCA_946886925.1 uncultured Terrimonas sp. | reverse complement strand
AGCTGTCAGCTTTTCTCACTTCCCACCTCTCACTTCTCACCGCCAAACGATAAAACGCGAAGCGTGAACCACTTGCTCACCTCGCACTTCTCTCCTTTCATCTCTCACAATTCATCCTTCACACTTCACCGTTCCACCTTCCCTCTTATCTTTGCAGCCTTATGGGACACAAAAAATTAATACGGTTCGAAGCCATCAAAACTTTTCCCAATGTACTGCAATACCCGCAGGAGATGCAGGGAAAATGGGGCGATTTTTTTGGAAACAATAATGGTATTACTTTAGAATTAGCCTGCGGTAAAGGTGAGTATACCGTAGCATTGGCAAAACAATATCCCTTCCGGAATTTTATTGGTGTTGATCTGAAAGGCAATCGCATATGGGCAGGTGCAAAAAAATGTTTGGAAGAAGGCATAAAGAATGCCGCCTTTTTACGTACCCAAATTGAAAAGATCACTGATTATTTTGCTCCCGGTGAAGTGCAGGAAATATGGATCACTTTTCCCGATCCTCAACTCCGGCTTTCAAGAGCAAAGAAAAGGCTTACGCATCCGCGTTTTTTGCGGTTATACCAGCAGGTACTAGCGCCCGGTGGTTCAATTCATTTAAAAACAGATTCGCCCGACCTGTACCGGTTTACTAAATTAGTGGCCGGCATTTATGAATTGCCGGTAGTGGAAGATTACGATAATGTATATGCGCAGCAACATATTGGTGATGAGCTGAAAATAAAAACCTATTATGAAAGTCTGGACATTGCAGGCAGCAACAGTGTACACTACCTGAAATTCTGTTTACCAGCACAGCTTCCTTTGGAAAAGGACGACCGGTTAAAGCAACTCATGCGTGAGCCTGCGGTGGATTGAAGAAAGAGATTTTATGATATCTCCTGATTTGTAGCAGGTAAATTCGCATGAATAAAAAATAAAACACCGCATGAAACGCATATCAAAACCTTCAGCCTTAAAGCGTACAAAAGCCATTCCGGCAAAAGAAAAAAGAAAAGATTCCTTTTTTGAATCGGTATACGATGTGGTACGGCTGATTCCGAAAGGACGCGCTACTTCATACGGAGCTATTGCGGAATACCTGGGCACAAAGCTATCCGCCCGTATGGTAGGCTGGGCCATGAATGCAGCGGGTACCATTTATCCGCCTGTGCCTGCGCATCGCGTGGTAAACCGAAACGGTATGCTGAGTGGTAGCCATCATTTTGCCACACCCACCTTAATGGCCGACCTTTTAAAAAGTGAAGGCATAAAAGTTAAAAATGATACGATCCAGAATTTTGAAAAGATATTCTGGGATCCCGTTACAGAACTGGAGCCTGAATAACGAATGCTTCATGTATTCATTTCGTATTTCGTATTTTTAGCTTTGGGCTTTGCATTTTTTATGCTTACACTTAAAAATTAACGATATGTCATTCCATGGAAAAATAGTTTTTATTACCGGCGGCAGCAGGGGTATTGGTAAAGCAATAGCCTTACGGTTAGCTAAAGAAGGCGCTCAGGTGGTTATTGCCGCCAAATCGGTAGAAGAAAATCCCAAACTGGGCGGAACGATCTTTTCTGTGGCAAAAGAAATAGTAGAAGCCGGAGGGCAGGCGCTACCTGTTCAATGTGATATAAGATTTGAAGAGCAAATAGAGCATGCTGTGAACAAAACCATTGAGGTATTTGGAGGTATAGATGTTCTTATCAATAACGCTTCGGCCATATCGCTTACTCCCACAGAAAAAACAGATCCGAAACGTTTTGACCTCATGCACGATATTAATGTGAGAGGTACTTTTTTTGTAAGCAAAGCCTGTATACCGCATTTGCGAAAAGGCAATAATCCACATATACTAAATTTATCACCCCCGCTTAACATGCAGCCCAAATGGTTTGGCAATCACCTGGCTTATACGCTTAGTAAATACAATATGAGTATGATTGCCATGGGGCTGGGTGAAGAGTTAAAAAAAGACAAGATTGGCGTTAATACACTTTGGCCCCGTACTACTATTGCCACCGCCGCCGTACAAAACCTGTTAGGAGGAGATACATTAATAAAAATGAGCCGTACTCCTGAAATAATTGCCGATGCGGTTTATTGTATTTTATCGCGCCCTTCCGAAAACTGTACGGGAAATTTTTTTATTGATGAAGATGTATTGGCCCAGGCAGGTATAACAGATCTTGAAAAATACAGCGTAGTACCCGGAGCGAAATTGTATACCGACCTGTTTCTGTAACAAGGCATCGGCATCAGTAACAATTTTGTTCTCCATATTTTCTCCGTGGCATATATTAGTAGCTAAATCTACTCATTATACAATGGTTTTGGCTACCAATGAAAATATTAAGCCTCTACAGGCTCACCGACGAGTTTTCTTTATTCTATTTCCGTTTTATACATAATCAAAAAAGCGGGCTCAAAGACCAATGGCTTACCCGGCAGGCTACGCCGCAATACCAAAGCTGGTGCGGCTATGCTTTTGAGAACATCTGCATCAAACATATCTCTCAAATAAAACAGGCATTGCAAATAGGCGCCGTTCAAACCGGCGTATCATCATGGGTATTTGCAGGTAATACATCAGAAAAAGGTGCGCAGGTTGACCTGCTCATTGACCGGGCCGACCATGTAATAAACATATGTGAAATGAAATACAGCAATAAGCCCTTTGTGATTGATAAACGTTATGCCGGAGAATTGCAGGCAAAAAGGGATGTATTTCGCATGCGGTCAAAATCAAACAAAACCCTTCACCTCACTATGGTCACTACTTACGGTGTTGCCGATAATGATTACAAAATGCAGCGGGTTGACAGCGAAGTGAAGA
>CAMPJQ010000618.1 GCA_946886925.1 uncultured Terrimonas sp. | reverse complement strand
TAAGTGCAGTGGTGGAATATCCTTTTACCAGCGGGATGATCTTTACTTCGCCCCCATTTTTAATCACATCTTCCGCTCCAACTATTTGTTCTATTGCATAATCACCGCCTTTAATAAGGGTATCGGGCTCTATAATTCTGATAAGTTCAATGGGAGTTTCTTCATCAAACAATACAACAGCATCTATCATGGTTAATGAGGCAAGCATCAGCGCTCTGAACTTTTCCTTATTAACCGGTCTGTTCTCTCCTTTTAGTTTTTTCACGGAGGCGTCGGTGTTAACACCTACAACCAATATGTCGGCCAGAGCTGCAGCCTGTGATAATATTTCCAGGTGTCCTTCATGCAAAATATCGAAACAGCCATTGGTAAATGCAACCTTTTTATCCAGGAGCCTCCAGCGCTTTACCTGGTGCTGCACACCATTAAACGTTAGAATTTTATTATTGGTTAACGCTGGGTATTTCATATTTGCTCCGGTTTATGATGGGTAATAAAAGTAAACAAAGTATTCCTGTAAAAATAACAATTCCTGTTTGCGCTATCCATAAAATCCACCCAAAGCCAAGCGCGGGCCCTTCAGCCACAGCATACAGCGGCAATAATTTCTGTATAGCATACTGGTATGCGCCAATGCCTCCCTGCGTGGCAAGCATGGCCAGGCTTCCAAAGCTTAATATTGAAAAGCTTGCCTTAAGCCCGAGATGGCTAACCGCTTCCATAGTATAAAACCCGATATGTATACTCAGCAGGTAAAGTGCCCAAATAAAAAAAGTATAAAGCAAAAAAAGCCATTTATTTTCCAGGTGTTTAATACTGGTGATACCCGCCCATATACCTTTTAGTATCTTTTTTATAGTCCGGATAAATTTTGATCCCGCAAATATCCTGGCGAGCCAGGTTACACCAATAATAATTGCAGCTAAAATACCGAGGATAGTGACTATCTTATATATTTTGAACCGGCCCTGTTCGTCGTATAATAAACTATTAAGTTGCGTTGATGCATATTGATGAATGATATCAAACTGGATGAAAACTGTAACAATAATGATAAGGATAAGACATATGAAATCGCATATCCTTTCTGTTACCATAGTACCGATAAGCTTATCGGCCGGAATTTTTTCGTGTTTGGCCAAAATAGTGCATTTCATCACCTCGCCCAGACGGGGAACCAACAGGTTAAAAAAGTATCCCAGTATGGTGGCAAAAAAAGTATTAACGACAGACGGACTATACCCCAGGGGGTGAATCAGTATTTTCCATCGCAATGCCCTGATGTAATGACTGACCATCAATAACAGCATTGCAGGTAAAACCAGCCAGTAATTGGCATTATTCAATGCATCTGCTAAATGTTGCCTGTTTTCGGACGACAGGTTGTGCGCACTTAACCACAACAGAAAAATACCCAAACCTAAAAAGAAAATATATTGAAGGGTATTTATCGTCTTTTTTTTCATATTGTGATCGAATACCGGTTAAAAACAAAGGAGGGCTTTTTAGAAAAAGAAACCCGAAAAGATTGATCTCCTCTTCACAATCAGTGGAGTAAATTTCCCTCTTTCGGAAAAACGATACTGGGCTTAAATTGCCTGGCTTCTTCAAAATCCATATTTGCGTAAGATATAATGATAACGGTATCGCCTACTGCGCCTTGCCTGGCAGCAGGTCCGTTCAGGCAGCATACCCCGGATCCTCTTTTGCCTTTAATTAGATAGGTTTCAATGCGGGAACCATTGTTAACATTAACGATCTGTATTTTTTCATTTTCTATCAGGTTAGCTGCTTCCATCAGTTCTTCATCCAAAGTAAGGCTTCCCACATAGTTTAAATTAGCTTCCGTAATAACGGCCCTGTGTATTTTTGATTTCAATATTTCAATTTCCATAGTTTGCAAAATTAAGTGGTAATATCATATTATCAATCAACCGTACGTTTCCCATAAAAGCGGCAATTAATGCTATTGCTTTTGTTCGTCCGTCCCAAACATCAATGATCTGCAGATCTTCCTCCCTTGCTATTACCACGTAATCTGCTACCAGTTGTTTTTGAATGAGTAAATCACCAGCTCCTTCTAATATGTCTTTTACCGGGCCGGCTTTTATATGCCTGTTAACATATGATAGTGCATCAAATATTCCGCCTGCTTTTTGTTTTTCATCAGCGTTAAGCCTCATGTTGCGGCTACTCATTGCCAGCCCGTTTGATTCACGTAAGGTTGGGCAGATGATAATCCCGGCAGGCGAATGAATGAGCGTTAAAAGCTTCTTAATCACCAGGCACTGCTGATAGTCTTTTTGGCCTATAAAAAGTTGGTTGGGCCGAACAATCTCCACCAACCGGTGCACTACCTGGCATACACCCTGAAAATGACCGGGGCGATATTTCCCTTCCAAAACAGACTCAAGATAGCCCAATTCATATACCTCGTTCCGGGTTATGCCGAAAGGGTATATTTCGTCTGTATCAGGCAAAAAAAGCACGTCGCATGCTTCTTTTTCCAGCAGGTAAATATCATTTTCCAACGTTTTGGGATAAAGCTCAAAATCTTTCAGATCATTGAATTGTGTAGGATTTATGAATATACTGCACACCACTACACTACTCTCCTCTTTTGCCTTTTTTACCAGTGAAAGATGTCCCTGGTGCAATGCACCCATAGTGGGAACAAACCCAATTGTTTTTTTTATTGCCCTTTGCTTTTGCAGATACTTGAAAAGGTCTTTGGATTGCTTAATAATGAACATAATGGCATTAAAAGTAGTAATTGAAAGCGTTTCTACCGCAGTTTCGGCAAAAAAAGCCTACCTTTGCACACCTTACATA
>CAMPJQ010000617.1 GCA_946886925.1 uncultured Terrimonas sp. | reverse complement strand
GCTTATTATAGTATGTTTTCTAAAAAAGGGAATATAAGGAAATGCAAAAAAATATGCTGCTGCAAAACAAAAGGCAATAAAAAAATGAAAGCACAACCCGTATAAACTCATTTCTACCCCTCCTTCGTAAGCAGCATTGCCAAATACTGCACTTGCAATGGATTGCAATATTTTTAAAGTGGTCGTTTTTTGCCGGATGATCGCGTACACTATTATCGCTGCAAGAATGTCAAGCGAAGCGGCAATAAAGCCTGCAAAAAAAATAGTTTTGAATGCCATTTTCCAGGTTGTACGAAAAGTGGGGCCTGCCATATACCTCACAATTTAAATAATTTAAACTGCTGTCTGAAAAATAACAAAGTTGTGAACAGCGAAATCCATAATATAATCTTCTTAGCGAAAATACCTGGTGCAAAATACCCCCTGGCATTGCATTATCTTTGCACTGTGAATAATACAAGCAACCCTGTTATACTTTTTGATGGTGTATGCAATCTTTGCAACAGCAGTGTGCAGTTTATAATAAGGAAGGATAAAAAAAACCATTTTAATTTTGCCTCTCTCCAGGGGCAGGCCGGACAGTTGCTCTTACAAAAATTCAGCCTGCCCCTGGCTCACTATAATTCCTTTGTATTGGTAGAAGGAGACCAGGTATTTACGCAAAGTACTGCTGCATTGCGGGTTTTTAAAAAATTGGGGATACCATGGAGCCTGACGTACGGATGGATAATTATACCACGCTTTATAAGAGATACTGTATACAGGCTTATAGCAAAAAACAGGTACAAATGGTTTGGCAAAAAAGAATATTGCATGATACCATCCGCCGAACTAAGGGCAAGGTTTTTAGACTGACCCTTTCCTGACCTTGTCTAATATTTTCTGGTACCTTTTCTCATTCCTCGCCCGAACAATAAGGGCTGTAATAAATCCAAGTATAAAGCCGGCAATAACAATCAAAATGATTTTATTGTTATCCTGGGCTATGGGTATAATACTTATACCCCCCATAAACATCAATAAAAAAAAGGAAATGAAAATAATAACCAATCCCCAACTGAAGGTGTAAAGGAGGTAGTAACTTATCTGTGACCCTTCTCTTTGTTCCCGCCACGATTCCGTGAAACGAATATCTTCCTTTGTTATAGGCTTGCTCACAATGCAACCAATTTATGATTTGATATTTGAAATTTGAAATGCCATACCAGGTGTCACCTGTCAGCCGTGTGCAACTTGCAACCCTGCAACTTGCAACCTATACCCCGTAACCTCCTATTCACTCATCATTTCCTTTACTACCCTGATAAAATCTTCTACATTGGGCTTACTAAAATAATCACCATCTGTTCCATATGCCGGCCGGTGCGCCTGTGCGGTAAGCGTTCTTGGAGCTACATCCAACCAGCGGTATCCTCCCTGTTTTTCCATAACAATATTAAACATATAGGCGGCGGCTCCGCCGGGCAGGTCTTCATCAGCAAAAATAATACGGCTGGTTTTTTTCAGTGAGCCGAGGATGGTATGATTGATATCGAAAGGCAAGAGTGTTTGTACATCAATAACCTCGCAATGTATGCCCATTTGATCAAGCAAGGTTGCTGCCTCGAAAGCTATTCGTAAAGTAGCACCATATGAAACGATGGTAAGATCATCCCCTTCCTTAATTATTTCGGGAACGCCCAGCGCGACCCTGTATTCCAAAAGATTGGATGGCAGCTTTTCTTTAAGTCTGTAAGCATTAAGGCATTCTATCATTATTGCGGGATCGTTCACTTCTAACAATGTGTTATACATGCCTGCGGCCTGCACCATATTGCGGGGAACACATACATGAAATCCGCGAAGCGCATTAATGAGCATACCCATTGGCGAACCACTGTGCCATATGCCTTCCAGCCGGTGCCCCCTGGTTCGTACAATAATAGGGCAACTTTGCCTTCCTTTTGTGCGATAATGCAAAGAAGCCGCATCATCGCTTAGTGGTTGCAGCCCGTACAGCATATAATCAACATACTGAATTTCCGCGATAGGCCTCAAACCTCTCATAGCCAACCCAATGCCCTGTCCCATTATAGTGAGTTCACGGATACCTGTGTCAAATATCCTCTTATCGCCATGCTTTTGCTGTAATCCTGCAAACCCCTGGTTAACATCGCCAATCAATCCCAGGTCTTCACCAAAGGCCAATACTTTTGGATTGTGTGCGAACAATTCATCGAAATACCGGTTTAATATCTGGTAGCCATTAAGAACAGGAGCGTTTTCATTGAACAGCAAAGATGTTGGCTGAACACGTTGTAAACTTTTTGCGCCCTCATTATACAAATGCGAATGATATAAAGCACTTTGTTCGGTCAGTAGTTTGTCGTAGTAATGTTGCACAGCGGCATCATCACTAAAGTGAACACCGGCCGCCAGCGCTTTTAAAATATCCCTGCGGTCGGGTTCCCGGTTCGCCTGCAAATTTTTTAAAGCAGTTTGGATACGTCCCGTTTTATCCTTTCCTTCATTTATAACATGCTGCAAAACCGCTATGGTTTGAGTTACCATTGCTTTAACGGGCAAAACATATTTATCCCATGCAACCTGGCGGCTGGCTTTTATAGTAGATTTTGCATTGATCTCAATTACATTTAATTCTTCTTCCTCTGCCAGCGCGTTGGCAACAATCCATTCTTTCATTTTCTTTACGCAATCCCATTCTCTTTCCCATTCAAGGCGTTCCTGTGTTTTATACCGCTCGTGGCTGCCCGAAGTAGAGTGCCCCTGCGGCTGCGTTACTTCTTCCACATGAAAAACTGCAGGAATATGGGTATCACGCACTTTTTGAATACCCTGTTCA
>CAMPJQ010000616.1 GCA_946886925.1 uncultured Terrimonas sp. | reverse complement strand
CAATATTTAAAAAAGGATCATTGTATACAATACTGCCTTCCGCAGCTCTATCATATAAATTATCGCACTTATACAGCACCGTTGCATCTTCGCTCAATACGGAAAACCCATGAGCAAAACCTGCGGGAATAAGCAGTTGCAGTTTATTTTCGGAGGAAAGCTCAATACTATATGCTTTGCCATAAGTAGGCGAACCTGTTCTTATATCTACCGCTATGTCTAATATTTTCCCTGTTAGTGTGCGAACAAGTTTTGCCTGTGCTTTGGGAGGATTTTGATAGTGCAAACCCCTGATGACTCCGTAGTGTGAATAAGATTGATTATCCTGTATCCATTGATAATTTACTCCGTCTTCCCGGAATACTTTTTCATTATAACTTTCAAAGAAAAATCCCCTTGCATCTTCAAATACAACAGGCTGAAAAATGAAAAGTCCCGGGAAATCGGTTTTTATAAACGGCATGAAAATCTGGTTGTATTACAGTACAGCAAAATACTGTATTTAATATGCATGAAGATACGAATGTTCTTTTATCGCTTTATATATTGGTCTGCATAAAATTGCTGATATTGGCCGGATGTAACATGGTTGATCCATTCCTGGTTCTGAAGGTACCAGTCTACTGTTTTTTCTAATCCTTCTTCAAACTGCAGCGAAGGCTTCCAGCCCAATTCACTATTCAATTTGGCTGCATCAATGGCATAACGCAGGTCGTGGCCCGAGCGGTCTTTAACGTATGTAATAAGTTTCTCCGATTCCCCTTTGGATCTGCCCAATTTCGTATCCATTATAGCACAAAGCAGTTTAACGAGGTCTATATTTTTCCATTCGTTGTACCCGCCTATATTATAGGTTTCGCCGGCCCTGCCTTTGTGAAAAATAGTATCAATAGCCCTGGCATGATCTTCCACCCACAGCCAGTCTCTTACATTTTCTCCCTTTCCGTAAACCGGAAGCGGTTTATTGTTCTTAATATTATTGATCATTAATGGGATCAGTTTTTCCGGAAAATGATGCGACCCATAATTATTGGAACAATTGGATATTACTGCCGGTAATGCGTATGTATGATAATAGGCCATCACCATATGGTCGGAAGAGGCTTTGGAAGCTGAATACGGCGAACGTGGGTCATAGGGTGTTTCTTCCGTAAAAAAACCAGTTTCTCCTAATGAACCATATACTTCATCGGTAGAAACATGATAGAAAAGTTTATTGCTATAGTTATCATTCCAATATTTCCGGCAGGTATTCAGCAATACAGCCGTACCCAGCACATTGGTTTTTACAAAGGCAAGCGGATCCATTATGGAACGGTCTACATGACTTTCGGCGGCCAAATGTATCACAGCATCAAAAGCATACTTACCGAATAACTGATCCATTTGCTGTTCATTGCAAATATCAGCGTGTTCAAAAACGTAATTGGGAAGCCGGTCAATATCTCTTAGGTTTTCAAGATTACCGGCATAGGTTAGCGCATCAATATTAACGATGCGATAAGCGGGGTATTGGGTTACAAACAGCCTTACAACATGAGAACCGATAAAGCCGGCACCTCCTGTTACAGCAATGGTTTTAATATACTGAGCCATTATAAACTCCAATATTTCAAATTTGCAAACTTGTTCCTGTACATTCCTTTCAGGTCGGCAAAAATGGCATTCGGATTGGTAATCCCAAGCAAATATTCTTCTGTTAAATTTTTATACTCATTGTGCGGAACCCCTAATATAACCGCATCATAATTCTTTCCAATTGCAGGGGAAAGCGGAAATCCATATTCGTGCTGCAGTTCCGCATTATCAGCGTAAGGATCAACAATATCTACGTTTAATGAAAATGCTCTCAACTCTTTTATCATATCTATGATCTTTGAATTGCGGATATCACTTACATTTTCTTTAAATGTTGCGCCCATGATCAATACCCGTGCCCCGGTTGCTTCTTTGGCATGCTTAATAATATGCTGAACTACCTTTTTAGCCACGTACAAAGGCATTTCATCGTTAATTACGCGGCCTGCAAGTATAACACGTGATTCATAGCCCAGCTCGCTCGATTTATATGTTAAATAATAAGGATCCACGCCTATGCAATGTCCACCTACAAGACCGGGCTGGAATTTCAGAAAGTTCCATTTGGTTCCGGCAGCTTCCAGCACTTCATAGGTATTAATGCCCACCATATCAAAAATAATGGATAGCTCATTCATCAAAGCGATGTTCAGGTCTCGCTGTGTGTTTTCAATGATCTTAGCCGCTTCGGCTACTTTAATGCTTGAGGCTTTATGTACGCCTGCCTTTACAACAATTTCATATGTTTTAGCAATTTCTTCGAGTGATTCGGCATCCGACCCGGATACTACTTTAATGATCCTTGAGAGTGTATGTTCCTTATCACCCGGATTAATGCGTTCCGGTGAATAGCCTAATTTAAAATCAACATTCAGCTTTAAACCACTAAGCTCTTCAATAATGGGCAGGCAATCCTCTTCTGTACAACCGGGGTATACGGTAGATTCATAAACTATATAATCTCCTTTCTTAATTACTTTACCAATTGTTTCAGAAGCTTTTTTTACCGGCAAAAGATCCGGTACATTATGATCGTCAACGGGGGTTGGAACGGCAACAATAAAAAACCTCGCTTCTCTCAATACATCCAGCGAATTGGTGAACTCAATATCACATCCTTCAAAAGCCGCAGCTTCCAGTTCGTTGCTTGGATCAATGGCCTGCTTCATCATATCAATGCGCTTGGCATTAATGTCAAAACCAATTACACTTACACTTTTTGCAAATTCGAGTGCAATGGGTAAACCAACATAGCCCAATCCTATTA
>CAMPJQ010000615.1 GCA_946886925.1 uncultured Terrimonas sp. | reverse complement strand
AAAAAAACCTGCGTATGATGCAACACTGCAGTTGCAGGCGTACGAACGGCTTACCATATTGGCCGAACGCATTTCACTAAAGAGCCTTATATTAAGGGTGGCTCCCGCCAGCATGCAGGCTGCAGTATATCATTCGTTACTGGTGGAAAGCATTAAGCAGGAATATGAATACAATCTTTCACAACAGTTATATGTATCTGCCCAGGCATGGCAGGCGGTAACCAATCTCAAAGAGCAGAATATTTTTATTTTACACCAGTTGGCCAATACTTTGCCAGATACAGCCACAGGATTAGATTTCAGCAAACGCATTCTTGAATTGCTGGATGCAGACCCCAAAGTTTCTTTGCATGGTATTGTACTGGAAGCGTTGCGGTACGAAGCCCGGCAGGTAATGTCCGGCGCATGATGGCTTTCTATATAAAATGTTAATAGAATCCGGCAAGCCATTTGTAAAGAAAATAATCACACTATTTTCACGTTCGGCAAACGGATAAATAAAGTTGTTTATTTGTCGTTACATTTGTTGCACTTTCAACAATACTATAATATGAAATTATTTTTCCTGCAGGTTGCTCCCGATTCTCTTAATAAAGCTTTGGCCAGTCAACACGGTATTCCCGAACCCGGCACACAAATGAATCTTTGGGAACTGTTGCTGGCGGGAGGTTGGATTATGCTGCCCCTGGCTTTATTAATGGTAATAGCTATATTTTTCTTTTTTGAACGCCTGATCGCTATTCGTAATGCCGGCAAATTAGATTATAATTTCATGAGCATTATCCGTGATCATATTGTAACAGGTAATGTTACGGCGGCCCGATCGCTTGCCCGGAATACATTTAACCCGGTAGCAAGAATGATTGATAAAGGATTGCAACGTATTGGCAAGCCCATTGAAGCTATCGAGAAGAGCATGGAAAATGTAGGGAAGCTGGAGATATATAAGATGGAACGCAATATCTCGGTGTTGTCATTAATAGCAGGTATAGCACCTATGTTTGGCTTTTTGGGAACCATTGTAGGGATGGTACAGTTATTTTACGGCATTTCCGCTACGGGTGAGTATACACTTAACACCATTGCCGGCGGTATTTATACAAAGATGATAACTTCTGCAAGCGGGCTCATCATAGGATTGCTGGCGTATGTAGGATACAATTACCTGAATGCACAGATTGATAAAAATGTGAACCAGATGGAATCTGCCAGTGCCGAATTTATAGATGTATTGCAGGAGCCGACCAAGTAATTTGGAAATTTGATAATAATGAAGCAATGAATCTGAGAAAAAAATTAAGAGACAGCGCAAAAGTGCACACCGATGCGCTCAATGATATATTGTTTATATTGTTGTTGTTCTTCCTTATTGTGTCAACCCTTGCTAACCCGAACGTAATAAAAGTATCGGCTCCAAAAGGCAAAAGCGATACCAAGTCAAAACAAACGGTGGTGGTATCTATAGATAAAAATAACCAGGCCTACATAGGTCAAAAAAGAATATCGCTTGATGATCTGGAAAGTGAATTGCAGATTGTGCTGTCTAAGGGAGCCGAAAAACCTTCAGTAGTAGTAAATGCCGATACCGCCGGGCATTGGGGCGATGTATATAAAGTATTACAAACCGCAAAAAAATTAGGCGCTACCGCAGTGGCATCGGTAAGCGCTAATTAGCTTTCGCAGCTTTTACCATGCGGTACTTTCCCTGCATGTCTTTTCGGAGAACCGGATATTCAAATCCTTGTTGGGTAAAAATATTTTTTACAGCCGATCCCATCGTTTCATGAATTTCAACATAAATACGGCCGCCAGGATGTAAATGCTGTACTGCAAATGCGGCTATTGCCGAATAAAACAGCAGGGGATCATTGCCTTCCACAAACAAAGCGGTATGTGGTTCATGATCGAGCACGTTTTTATGCATTTCTTTTTTGTCCTTTACCGGAATATAAGGCGGGTTGCTTACAATAATATTAACAAGGGGCAATACATTCCTGCGATCTGCATTTAAAAAATCTACATTCAAAAACTGAATACCGGTTTGCTGAGCTTTTGCATTTTGTTGCGCAACAGCCAATGCTTTACTGCTAACATCTACCGCATATACCTCACTTTCAGGAAGGTTTTTTTTTAACGCGATAGCAATACAACCGCTGCCCGTGCCTATATCCACTATCGCCGGTCTTTCCCCTTCCCCCTGTAACCTGTTCCTTTCATCCTTCAACACCCATTCCACCATTTCTTCCGTTTCCGGCCGGGGTATCAGCACATGCTCATCAACATATAATGGCATGCCATAAAACCATGCTTCACCCAACACGTATTGCACGGGACGGTGTTGTAAAAGCAATTGAGTATAATGTACTAACAGGGTTTTCTGGTCTTCCGGTAAAAATTGATTTTTATTCAGCGAGCGGCTCATTCTTTGCAGTCCGGTAATCTTTTCAATTACCAATGCCGAAATGTTTTCCGCTTCGCGCTTCCCATATATATTATATAATGCTTCGCAAATGAAGCGGTAGCCTTCGTTAATGGTCATGTGCAAAGATAGGATGGATATGGGTTGCAGGTTACAAGTTCCAGGTTTCAAGTTTTAGGGAATGCAACCTGCGTCTGTACTTGTGCTAGCCTGAACCATGTACCCTGTAACATGTAACCTGCAACATGTAACCCGCTCTTACTTCACAAACTTAGCAACCTTTTCATAAGCCATCCACTTTATATTCAGCAACGAATATTGATGTTGACATTCGGGTTATTTACAGTAACCAAAACCGTAATAGGGAGGCATTAATAATTCATTAACAAAAAAATTAAACAAACGTTTGATTTATGTATGGATTTAATT
>CAMPJQ010000614.1 GCA_946886925.1 uncultured Terrimonas sp. | reverse complement strand
ATATTCTTCTTATCCCTTTTAAAATCTACTACACGGTATTTTTGTTTGTGCCCGCCACCAATATAACGCATGGCGCGACGACCCTGGAAATTACGTCCTCCCGACCTGGGTTTGGCTTCCAGCAGACTTTTTTCAGGTGTATCCGTAGTAATTTCGGCATATCCATTTCCAATTCTCCAACGGGTGCCCGCTGTCATTGGTTTATATTTTCTTACTGCCATTTTGTTTCTTTTTATTGCGAATTTTTCAGCTTCGCCAACTTTAATAATTGAATATCCGTTCCGTATTATAATGCGCTGTACAGATCAATATTTTCACCTTCAGCTATCGTTACATAAGCTTTCTTGTAAGCAGGTTTGCGTCCCGAAATAACACCGGCTTTTGTAAACCTTGATTTGCTTTTGCTGGGAACAACAACCGTATTTACATTTACCACGCTAACGCCATAAAAATCTTCTACCGCCTTCTTTATTTCAAGCTTATTGGACTTACGCCCTACCCGAAAAGCATAGATGTTTCTCTTTTCAGAAAGCTTATTGCTTTTTTCGCTTATGATCGGTTTTACAAGTACATCTGCAAGTTTCATTTCTCTTAATTTGAAAATTTGAAAATTCGTTCAGGCGGGCTGAATCAAATCTGCTTGACTGTTTATGCCTCAGCAGCTACTTCTTCTTCAGAAAATATTTTAGCTGCATTTTCTGTAATCACTAAAACATCACTGTTCACAATATCATACGTATTCACATCAGCCAGTAACACTCCCAATACCGTAGGCATATTGCGAAAGCTTAACTGCACGTTCTCATTGTAACCCGGCAATACAAGCAAAGTTCTTTTCTTATTGAGATTAAGACTTTTAATTACGCCGGCAGCTTCCTTTGTTTTAGGTGCTTCCAGTGAAAAATCTTCAATAACCACGATGGCATTTTCCCTGGCCTTATAAGAAAGGGCCGATATTTTAGCCAGGTCTTTTACTTTACGGTTCAGCTTAATATCGTAACTGTGAGGTTTGGGTCCGAATATGGTACCACCGCCTTTATACAAAGGGTTACGGATATTCCCTTTACGGGCGCCGCCTGTACCTTTCTGACGGTGCAGCTTACGGCTTGCACCCTTAACTTCTGCACGGGTTTTAACCTTATGCGTACCCTGGCGTTGTGCAGCCAGAAATTGCTTTACAGCGAGGTAGATGACATGATCATTTGGCTCAATTCCAAAAATTTCATCAGGCAGTTCCGCTGTGCGACCTGTTTTCTCACCTGTCTTATTTAAAATATCTACTTGCATTGTATAAAATATTTTGCCGGTACACAGTTACCCGTGTACCGGCAGTGACTTTACTTTTGAATTAATACAATTGAACCATTATATCCCGGAACCGCCCCGCTTACCAGCAGGTAATTCTTTTCGGGGAACAATTTCACCACCTTCAATCCTTTTACCTTCACCCTGTCGGTACCCATGCGGCCCGCCATGCGCATTCCTTTAAATACACGCGACGCATCGGAAGAGTTACCAATTGAACCGGGCGCTCTCTGGCGGTCGTGCTGACCGTGTGATTGTTCACCCACACCATGAAATCCATGGCGTTTTACCACGCCCTGGAAACCCTTACCTTTTGTAGTGCCTATTACTTCAACCTTATCGCCTTCAGCGAAAATATCGAGTGTAACCGTTTCACCTATACTTTTTTCGATGGAAAAATCGCGGAATTCCTTTACGAACTTTTTAGCGGGGGTATTTGATTTGGCGTAGTGACCGGCTTCTGCTTTTGTAGTATGCTTCTCCGTTTTATCGCCAAAACCCAACTGAACTGAACTGTAACCGTCGGTTTCTTTTGTTTTTACCTGCGTTACCACGCAAGGACCAGCTTCAATAATAGTAACGGCAGTTTGTGTGCCGTCGGCAGGATTGAAGACGCTGGTCATCCCGATTTTCTTACCAATAATACCTTTCATTGTTTTGTTTTTATACCCATTTTGGTTTAAGAGACAGACTGGACTATTATATTATATCCATACTTCAATCCCCGTTTGCCGCCGACCTTTTCCCGTATTTCCCACTTGTGAAAGAGGAAGTACCAGCGGTAAACTAACCTCGAAGGGCTAGTTCATATTTAATTCTCAAAAACCGGAAATCATAAACTTCTGATTTATGACCAGCCGGGTGTTACCCCTTTTGTTTCCGGCATCCAGCGCTGCTTTTTTTTGGTTTCCCGCAATTGGCAGATGGAATATATAGTAAGAACTAAGTTTCTTTATTTTCACAACAAAGCTGTTAAGCTTTGATCTCTACATCCACACCACTGGGCAGATCTAACTTGCTCAATGCATCTACGGTGCGCGAAGAAGAAGTGTAAATATCCAGCAACCGCTTATGCGTAGAAAGCTGGAACTGCTCACGACTCTTTTTATTTACATGGGGTGAACGCAATACCGTAAATATTTTTTTCTGCGTAGGTAAAGGAATAGGTCCTGTTACCACAGCGCCGGTACTGCGTACAGTTTTCACGATCTTTTCGGCAGATTTATCCACCAGGTTATGATCGTAGCTCTGTAATTTTATTCTGATTCTTTGAGACATACCGTAAAGTACCCGTTTTGATTTTGGGAGTGCAAAGGTATGTGCCTTATTGTTTATCGCCAAATAGTTGGGAAAGAAAATTTAAAAATGTTTTCAGGATGCTGCAAACCACTATCCCCTACCGATTCATTTCAGTCAGTGTATGCCATTAATTAAACTTCTGACCTCTTTTGTTTTACCTAAATTATTATATTTTATTATTTTTAAATAAGTAATTGTTCGCTCAACCTAAAAACACTATGGAAATCGCCGTCATTCAGCAAAAG
>CAMPJQ010000613.1 GCA_946886925.1 uncultured Terrimonas sp. | reverse complement strand
GATAAGATACTTGCAGGTCATACCACCAGTGCAACCATGGTAAACTGGGGCGCCTCGAATTCCGGATTATTGATAGGCGCGGAAGACGGGCATTTTTATTTTATGAAAAAGTAATTTTTCAGGGTTTATAAAAATGGTGAAGTCATTATTCTCTTCCGAAGGTCTTGCTTTTCCAGGCAGCAGTATGGTGTGAAGAACCTTTCGCGGGCAAAAAACTCATTCCTTTTCAATTAATATCTCAAAGATTGCCTGTTGGTGACCCGGCTTGCCACCACCAATATCGTAGGTTTTGCTGAGGCGAAATGTTTGCGCTGCCGTTTTTTCCAGCAATTGATTCCAGGGCAGGTATTGCCCTTCCTGCGGTTCACGGGAAAGCAGCGCTGTTAATGCGCGGGTGAAATGGTAGGTAAATATGCTTCCTGTTTTTGGATCGCTGATGGCATACTGGCCGCGCTGCGATGCAGCAACCAGTATAGAAATGGTATGGTTTTCATCCGTAAAAAGTTTTTTAGTCATTGCCTGGCTAACGGAAGGCAACAGGTCTTCCACAATATCCATTTCCACATGGCTTTCTTTCGTGCGTTTATACGGTACATTGCTGTTGCAGCAGTCGCCAATAGCAATATTGATGCGTCCGCCCCGGAGCCGCATGCGTTGCAACATCACCGCCAGGTTTTCGGTATGTTCATTAATAAAATCTATATGGTTGTAAATTATTTTATTGTTGTGTGCCCGCAAATCTATCTGCGGATATTTCCGGCTGGCGTCTTTTTCGTAACTAAAGCCGTGGCCCGTATAGTAAAAAAGGGTTACATCATTGTTAAAGGGTTCGATACTGTCAATAGCTTCCAGTAAATTTTCGCGGTTGTAATCTTTTCCGGAAATTGTTATATCACAAAAACCAAAATCGGTATGCCGGCAGATATTTTTAAATACTGTACGCATGGCCTTTACATCTTTGGCACAACCTTTTGCAATCTCAGGGTCGTGCGTATTGGCCATAACAATAAAAATGAGTTTGGGTTTAAGGCCAGACCTGTCTTTTTGCAATAGTTTCCTGAACCTGGCTAACCGGCCCTGGAAAGATAAAACCGTGGGGGCATCCATAATTCATTAAATTTAGATTGTTGCTGTTGCAAAGGATTGAAAAGGCTGCTAACACAACTGCTAAATATAATGGAAAATAGCAAGAACAGGGAATAACCTGTAACAACAACCCCTAATACGATAACACATGCGCCGGTATTGTTGCATCCTGGTTTTTTTTGTATGCTGCAAAGCTACCATAGCGCAACTTTCTAAAACAGACAGCCTGCAAAGCGCGTTGCAAACAGAACAGCAGGACAGTAACCGGGTAAGCCTGTTGTGGAAACTGGCTGAGCAATACCAGTTTTTTAAACCCGATACCAGTTTGCAACTGTCGCAACAGGCGTTGTTACTCGCCAGGCGCATCAGGTATACAGAAGGCGAAAGCCGTTCCCTGGCTGTAATGGCTACAGCACAATACCTGCTGGGCAATTACTCCGGCGCACTCAACAATTACCTGCTCAAACTTCAGATCGAAGAAAAAAGAAACAGCACCCGGAACTATGCAAGTGCGCTCAACAATATCGGTCTTATGTATATTTTACTGGCAGACTATTCCAATGCACTGAGGTATTTGCACAGGGCCGATTCTGCCATACATGCGGCGGGCGGAGAGGTGAAAAAAGAACTGGGCAACAGGATACTGATCAATCTTGGGGAGACCTTTTACCGGATGAAAAAAGCGGATTCGGCAAATTATTATTTTTCTGAAGCGCTGAAACTGGGGCTCAGTAGCCAGGATGGGTTTTATCAGGGCGCAGCATTGCTGGGCCTTGGCAATGCAGAGCTTGCCGGAGGAAACGACAGCATAGCCATGGCCAACTATCGCAGCGCTTTGGGTTTTTTGAACGACGGCACCAACAATGATATGCTCTGCGAAGCAATACTGGGACTGGCCGGCGTTTTTCAAAAAAACAACCAACCCGATTCTGCGCTGCATTATGCCAGGATTGCTTTTGAAACGGGGCGCAAGGATGGCTTCCTCAGCAGGGAACTGGATGCCGCTACTTTTCTCAGCCATTTTTATAAGAGCAAAAAAATGTACGACAGTGCTTTTGTTTACATGGAACAGGCGGCCATGCTGCAGGATTCATTAAAAGGCCAGGCCAAAACAAGAGAAGCGATGATCATCAGCAGTAACGAGCAATTGCGGCAGGCAGAATTGGCCGAACAAAAACAAAGGGATAAAGCATCAAGAATACAGCAGTTACAGATATTGGCCATTTGCATTTTTATACCGGTATTTTTTATGCTTACTGTGGTCGCGAGCAAAATACGCATCCGTAAAAATGTGGTGCGTTTTATGGGTGTGGTTTCATTGCTGCTGGTATTTGAATTCCTGGTATTGCTGCTTCATCCGCCAATAGGAGAACTGACACATCACAATAAAGTACTGGAATTGCTGATACTGGTAGTGATAGCTGCAGGCCTGGTGCCACTGCATCATAAGCTGGAGCACCTGTTGATAAAGAAGCTTACAAAATCACGAATGCCTGCGCACATAGCGTCTGCGGCAGAAGAACTGAAACAAGATAGTAGGATTGCCATCAATGCAGCAACAATAGAAGATAAGCCCTGGAACGAAACCGAAACGGAAGTAAAAAAAGAAACTGCTTCCGCAGGAGAACCTGCAGAAGCAGAGGAGAAATGATTCACAATCTTTAAGAACTCGGAATAACGGGCTTAATGCCACCTTTCTTTAAAAGCGGTTTTTTTGCCGCTTTTTTTGCTGCCGCTTTTTTAGCAGCGGGTTTGGTATTCTTT
>CAMPJQ010000612.1 GCA_946886925.1 uncultured Terrimonas sp. | reverse complement strand
AGTTATATACCTGTAACTTGCTTTTGGAAGTTTGCCCGTAAGCCGTTACAGTAAAAATACAGCCCAGCACCAGCATCAATTGCCCTAAAAAAAAGGAATTTCTTTTTTCCATAATTAAACATTTATAAATTAGTATCCGTTAAACAAATGCTTCTCATTATCTGTACAACATTGGTTACGGGTGCTGCAAAATACTATAATCTGTTTTGTTTACAGCCTGTAAAAGATAAAACTACTATTCTTTCACTTAAATTTATTCATCAAAGGATCGCATATGAAAAATTCACGGAGGGAGTTTATTAAAAAAGGTTCAATGGCAGGTTTAGCCACTTATGCAGGCGCCATGGGGCTCAGCGCTAAAAGTTATCGTAATATTATAGGCGCCAATGATCGGGTAAACGTGGGCGTTATCGGCTTTTCCGACAGGTTCAGAAGTTCCTTATTGCCCTCATTCGTTGATCTGCATAAGGAACTAAACTTTGATATGGTTGCCGTATCGGATATATGGAAAAAGAGAAGAGAAGACGGACAAGCCTATCTTAAACAGCAATTGGGGCATGATATTACTGCCTGTGTGAACAATGAGGCATTATACGATTTGAAGAATATTGATGCGGTTTTTATCAGTACAGCAGATTTTCAGCATGCCCTGCATACCGTTGAAGCTGTAAAAGCCGGCAAAGACACATATACTGAAAAACCTTTGGCCGAAACCATGGAAGATGCACGAACAGTGCTGAAAGCGGTGAAAGACAGTGGAAAAATTGTACAGGTCGGCTCACAAAGAAGAAGTGGGACCACATACAAAGCCGCGTATGATTTTATACAGCAGGGAAAATTTGGCCCAATTGTAATGGTGGAACTCATATGGAATGTAAACCAGCCGGGGCGCTGGCGCAGACCTTCACTGGTTCCGCTATTGCGGGAAGAAGATACAGACTGGAAGCGCTTTTTACTGAACCGCCCTTTCGAAAAATTCGATCCCAGGAAATATTTAGAGTTTCGTTTATTCTGGCCGTATTCTTCCGGTATTCCCGGGCAATGGATGTGCCACCAGATTGATACAGTTCATTGGTTCGCCAACCTGCCGCATCCGCGTAGCGTAGCCGTTAATGGAGGTATTTATGCATGGAAAGATGGAAGAAAAAATGCGGATACGTTAACAGCCGTTTTTGACTATGGACCACTCAATGATCCTTCTAAAGGATTCCAGGTAATTTTTAGTTCGCGTATGACCAATGCAGCCGGAGATGTGAAAGAAATTTATTACTCCAACGGCGGTACCCTCAACTTAGATACCAACCAAATAAGTTCTGAAGGCGGATTAAAAGAAAATCATGCAAAAGCTATGGGAATGAAGGCCAACCTTTTGCCTTCCGTTTCGCTCAACGAAATGGCAACAAAAGTAACCACCGATGCCAATACCGGCAGCGATGACCTAACGCTATCGCATGTGCGCAACTGGATGGAATGTGTTCGCAGCCGCAAACAGCCAAATGCACCGATAGAGGCGGGCTATAACCATGCCATTGCCGTTATCATGTCTAACGCGGCCTACCGCACAGGACAAAAGGTAACATTCGATGAAAAAACACAGGAAGTGATGGCGGGGGGAAAGTTATTTAAATACTAATCAAACGAAGAGCCAGGATGGCAACGCATATTAATATAAAGCAAAAGGTCAGGGATCATCCTGACCTTTTGCTTTAAGTTTATCACGATAAAATATCTGCTAAGAAAAGACCGCTTTTATTTCTTTTAAAATACGTTCGCGTTCTTCATCCGTTAAATTGGATCCGGAGGGCAAACACAATCCGTCCTTAAATAGATTTTCTGCTGTTCCGTCGCCATAAAACGGAGCATCTTTAAAAACAGGCTGGCAATGCATGGGTTTCCATAATGGACGGCTCTCAATATTTACTTTATCTAAAGCCAGTCTGAGCGTTTCCCGGGTAATATCAGGATGTTTAATCAGTACAGTAGTAAGCCAGTGATTGGAGTAATATCCTTCAGGATCTTTTAAAAACTGCATAGCAGCAATATCCGTCAAAGCTTTATTATACCATTCAAAATTAGCCCGTCGTTGCGAAACACGTTCCGGCAAAACCTCCATTTGTCCGCGCCCGATGCCAGCGCATATATTACTCATCCTGTAGTTGTAACCAATGTGAGAATGCTGATAATGAGGTGCTGGATCACGGGCCTGTGTAGAAAGAAAACGGGCCTTTTCGGCCAGTTCAGATTGATGTGCTACCATTGCCCCCCCTCCGGAGGTAGTAATGATTTTATTTCCGTTGAAGGACAAAACGGAGATTACACCATAAGTACCGCATTTTTTCCCATTTATATGGCTCCCGAGAGCCTCTGCGGCATCTTCCAGTACAGGAATTTCGTACTGGTTGGCAATCGCCATAATCTCATTCATTTTTGCCGGCATACCGTATAAATGAACTGGAATAACAGCTTTTGGTTTTTTTCCTTTGGCAATCCTGTTTTTGATTGCTTTCTCCAAAAATTCGGGAGACATATTCCAGGTGTCGGATTCGCTGTCAATAAAAACAGGCGTTGCGCCCTGGTATGCAATAGGATTCGCGGATGCAGAAAAGGTCATACTCTGGCAGATCACCTCATCGCCAGGTTTAACATCAAGCAATATCAAACCCAAATGAATGGCCGCTGTGCCGGAGCTTAATGCCGCCGCATGAATATTATATTCATTTTCGGGCAAAAGAAACCGGGCGATATCCTTTTCAAGTCCGTTTACATGTGGGCCAAGCGGAGCCACCCAGTTGGTATCAAAAGCTTCATTTACAAATTTCCTTTCATTACCACCCATATGGGGTGAAGAGAGC
>CAMPJQ010000611.1 GCA_946886925.1 uncultured Terrimonas sp. | reverse complement strand
TAGCCGCCACAGCAGGCACTTCGGGAGTGATATATGCCGTTAGTGATCAGTTGACAGGCGATCCGCAATCAAGAGTAAATAGTTTTGCGCATGTAAATCACAGTGCCACGCAAAAAAGTATTGGAGTATTACTTTGCATTAATGGTACCGGCATAATGAACAGGTGGGTAAAAGAAACCGCCGGTAGTAATTTATCGTACAGGCAAATAAATGAACAGGCGGCAAAAATCCCTTTGGGGAGCAATGGACTGCTGGTGCTGCCATTTGGTAATGGCGCCGAACGCATGCTCGGAAATAAAATAATGGGGGCGCAAATCAGTAATCTGCAGTTAACCACGCATCAGCCATCACATTTATTTCGTTCTGTCCAGGAAGGCATTGCCTGCGCTTTTAGTTATGGATTGGATATTCTGAAGGAAAACGGACTTCGCCCTTCTGTTATCCGTGCCGGAAAAGCCAATATGTTTTTAAGTGATTTATTTACTGATCTTTTCGTGAATTTTACCGGAACGCCAGTAGAGCTATATGAAAATGATGGCGCCGTGGGAGCTGCCATTGGCGCTGGCATTGGCGCTGGTATTTACACTACACCGCAGGAAGCATTCCGCAACTATAAGCCCGTTGCCCTGGCAGAACCTAAAAACAATCATGAAGACTATACGCGTATATATGAAAGGTGGAAGGGCTTACTGGAAAAAGCTTTATCATAGTATACGGCTCAATCATCGTATATATGTTTCCGTTATAGCCTGTGTACTGGCTTGTTCGCCGTTGTTTATCCGTGCACAGGAGATGCAGGGAACGGTTTATGATATTACACAAAAGATCCCCCTGCCAGGCGTGAGTGTGCTTACCACTGCCGGGTATGGAACACAAACCGATTCTTTTGGCTTTTACAGCATTAAAATTAGCCTGAAAGATTCTATATGGTTTTCTTACCTGGGTAAAGCCACCCCAAAATATGCGGTAAAAACAGTTCAAAATCCCGCAGCTTTTGATATTTCCATACAGATATCAGCTATTGAATTGCCTGGCGTTACAGTTCGAAAGCCTAATTATCGCTTTGATTCTTTGCAAAACCGGAGAGAATATGAAAAGGCTTTTAACTACCGTAAACCGGGATTGCGTGTGTCTACCTTGTCGCCGGGCAGCGTAGGAGCGGGAGCCGGCGTTGACATCAATGAACTGATCAATGTATTTCGCTTTCGCCGCAACAGGAATATGAAATTTTTGCAGGGATGGCTGATAAAAGAAGAACAGGAAAAATATATTGATTACCGCTACAGTAAACTGTTTGTACGGAAACTCACCAAGTTAGAAAGCCCGGAATTAGACAGTTTTATGAAATATTACCGGCCCGAATACGAGTACGTTGTTATGCTGAGCGATGCCGAATTAGGACTTTATATCCTTGAGTGTTTTAAAGAATATAACGCCCCAAAAAGAAGAAGCAACAATTAGGGTCTGCTTAAAAAAGAGAAAACACTTTGTGGCCATATTGCTTTTTATGATCGTTTTCATAAGTATTTTTAGCTTCTGAGCAATTCCCCTACTTGCCTATATCCACAAAAACGCCATCTGGGCTTATTGCCACCGGCCAATGTTTTAAATGGTACCCTTCCCCGCTTACATTATGTCCGGAACGCATATTAAACTTATAATTGTGCACCGGACATACGATATGCCCCGAGGCATTAATACAACCATCAGCTAACAATCCGCCTGCATGCGGACATACAGCCGCAAAGGCAAAAATCATATCATTAAATTTTCCGAGGCATATTTTTTTATCCCCAACCTCTCTCTCTGCAATATTATTGTCGCCGAAATCAATCTCGCTGATATCTTCCGCTATCTTAATCCAGTTGTTTTTTTCTGCCGCCATACGTTACTCCGAAAAGGTTCATCTTAATATAAAAACTCAGTCTTATAAGGATAGCGGATGCGGTACAGTTCGCGGATCTTATCTGTGAGCACCTTTCGTAATTCATCAATATTTTGCTTTTCAGTAGCAGATATAAAAATGCAATTGCCCTGTGTCACATTTATCCATCTTTGTTTTAGCTCTTCCAGTAACTGCGTTTTTGTGTCTTCATCCAGCCATTCATCGAAAGTATTTTTTACATACAGATCCATTTTATTAAAAATGGTAATTACCGGCTTATCATAACATTTCAAATCCTGCAATGTTTTATTTACCACTGCCATCTGGTCTTCATACTGAGGGTGTGAAATATCCACCACATGCAAGAGCACATCACTCTCCTTCACTTCATCCAGCGTGCTTTTAAAACTTTCAACCAGGTGATGCGGTAGTTTACGGATAAATCCAACGGTATCACTCAGCAGGAAGGGCGTATTTTCAAAAACCACTTTTCGGGTAGTGGTATCCAGTGTGGCAAACAATTTATTTTCAGCAAATACCTCGCTCTTGCTCAGCACATTCATTATAGTAGACTTTCCCACATTGGTATATCCTACTAAAGCAACCCGGATAAATTCACCCCGGTCTTTTCTCTGCGTAAAAGCCTGCTTGTCTATCTCAACCAGCTTTTTACGCAAAAGTGATATCTTATCACGTACAATGCGGCGGTCGGTTTCAATTTCTGTTTCTCCCGGACCTCTCGTTCCAATACCTCCGCCAAGCCTTTCCAAATGCTTCCACATTCCCCTTAACCGGGGAAGCAGGTATTGATACTGTGCCAGTTCAACCTGGGCCTTGGCCTGGGCGGTTTTAGCGCGATTGGCAAAAATATCTAAGATCAGATCGCTGCGATCTATCGTTTTTATGTCTAATATCTTTTCAATATTTGAGATTTGCGCCCCCGTAAGTTCATCATCAAAAATAGCAACCTGTATAT
>CAMPJQ010000610.1 GCA_946886925.1 uncultured Terrimonas sp. | reverse complement strand
AAACAGCCGTGCTTATGCGCTTACTGCTGGAATAGCTCCGGCTTTAATAGAAGGGTTGGGCGCAATAATACCTGCATTTGAAAATACTTTTCAGGAACTGCAAACCTTTTTTGACAAGATCGGGAAAGAGTTTTCAGGCAATAAATAAAGGGGAGGGACTCGTGATTAAGGCTGTTTTTTTGCCGTATCTTTAACAGGCCGTATGCTATCCCGTGCAAAAGCGTTATCGCGTACAACGGTGCTATCCCCCGCAGCAACGCCTGTGAACTCCGACTCCGGAACTAGAAGTATGCCCTGCGAAGGATTAATGATCTTAATATCCCTGAAATCCTGTGAAGCTTCTAACCCTTTGGCTGGGACAATGGTGCCATCTTTTTTTGTGATCTTCACCGGTTTATCAGTATAAAATATTTCTTTATTCTGATCCCACCACAATTCCTGGCAGCGAAGGGTGTCCTGATTAAATTTTTGAATTACCACCACGCTATCTTTAAGATACATTTTCTTTTGCCCTTCAATATAGCGGCCATATAAAGCGTCCAGCACGCTTTCTACCTGTAGCGAATCATTATAAAAATCAACATGTAAAGCATTGGGAAACTCTACCCTGGGCAATGTATCCTGGTAACGGTACATTAAAGGGGCAGTAAGCTTAGCCCGCATCTTGCCTGCCTGGCTAAAATAGGTTTCAATCGTTCTTGCCTCGTCTACCCCAATTTTTTTTTGTGTAAGTTCCTTTATTTCCTGCTCACTATTTTCACAACCAGCCAAAAAAAAGAGCAGTATATAGCACACACAGGCATAAAAGTTTTTACGCCCGACCGCGATACGCATTATTGGTATGTGCGTTTGATGAACCATATATCGCTCAAAGATAATCCGATGGAAATCCTGTAAAAGTTTTCACGGAGTGAGTTGCTTTTATTACCGCGGGCGCCAATTTCAAAAGCGGTATTGATGCTGGTATACTGACCAGAATATAAGCTGTAGCCATACTTACGTACAGGGAAGGAAGCGCCGAATGTTATGGCATATACAGGCAGGTTCTTATCTACTGCAATATAGTCTGGACCCATGTAAAAACCTGCGCGGTATTGAACCTGCGCCCAGTAGCTGGTACTTTTGTAATTCGGTATCACCGATCCGCCCAGCCTGAACAGCCAGCTATTTTTTACCTGGTCTTTTTGATCATAATACCTGTAATCCGACCATTGAGACAAACTGTATTCAGCACTTACCGACCAGGTAAGGTCTTTTTCGATGGTAATACCCGCTCCATAAGTGGCGGGCACTATAATTTTGCCCCTGTTGTCATCCGAAATATATATACTGTCTTTTTGTATTTCACCGGAGGAAGCAGTATACTCGAAGCTTTCGCGGATGATTTTCCTTGAGGCGTTCAATGAATTTTTAAACTGTGCAAATGCGCCCAGCTTGAGACTCAGATTCTTACCGATGCGGGTCGAATACTGTGCTCCCGCATGTACAAAAAAACCACCGAAAAAAGTACTGTCAGCCCATTTTCCTTTTTCGTACAAAACACTGTCATTTATTAAAATACGCTCTGTAACATAATTTTTACTGCCAAACGCATACCCCGCATTTACGCCAACGGTAAAATGTTTGCTGCCAATACCCGTTCCCATATAAGCCTGGTAAGAGCCACCTTGCCCGCTAAATGAGGTAAGCGCACTGTCTATACCTGGCAAACGGGTTGTTTGCTGTAACTCGTAATTGATACGGGTTAGTGGCCTCATCCCGATATTCATTCCCCAGTTTCTCTTTTTTGACAATGGAAAACCTACCTGGATATAAGAGGGTATAAGATAACCCGAGCTTAGTGTGCGAACCGGGTTGGTGGCCTTAAGGGTACGCCCGGTATAATCAAGACCTACGTCAAACGTGGTATATTTTAACCGGGCATATGATGCCGGATTAACAAAGTTTACGGTTACCGGATCGTAATACGAAGCAGCAACGCCGCCCATTGCACGGTTTACAATGTTCTGGCCGGGAACAATATCCCCCAGCCCAAACCGTGAATAGGGTGAATTTTCCTGCGCGGAAACAGCACCATATTTTAGCAGGAAAATTGAACTGAACAAAAAAAATCTTCTGCAGTTAGTTATACTCACTGATCGCATACAAGCCTTTATAAATTAAATGAGGGTCTGCAAATATCTTATTTTTCAGCACTTGAGCAAAATAGGGTGAATCGCCCCCGGTTAAAAGCACGTTAAAGTTGTTATAGCGCTCTGAATATGCGTCGATTATACCATCAATTTCTTTTGCCATGCCTAGTATTACGCCGCTGGTTATATTGGTTTTTGTATCATATCCCACCAAAGGAAAATTCCAATCTGCCTTTACTAAGGGTAATTTGGCTGTATAATCCCTAAGCGATTTAAGCCTCATTTCCATACCCGGAGAGATACCTCCTCCCAGGAACTGGTTGTATTTGCTGATAAAATTATAGGTGATGCAGGTGCCCAACCCAATTACAAGATTATGTTTTCCGGGAAAAAAGGAAACTGCTCCTGCAGATAAAGCCAGTCGGTCTGCACCAATGGTTTCAGGTTTTGTAACTGGTGCTGTAAAGGGCAGCCGTGTGAAACTTGAAAGTAAATGAAACCGGGAATGTTCAGATAAAATATTTTCTATTTCAATATTGTGATTGATTACCGAAGATAAAATACTTTTCTGAGGCTGAATTTGCTGTAGCAAATGGGCAATAGTACCAGGTTCTGCATCATTCAAAACTTCTACAAATTGCAGTTCGCGGTCGTTGAATACAGCGTATTTAAGCCTTGTATTGCCAAAATCAAAACAAACGGTTACCATTCGCATTTTAAATATTAACAAGTTAGGGA
>CAMPJQ010000609.1 GCA_946886925.1 uncultured Terrimonas sp. | reverse complement strand
TTTTTTGGTTAACCGCAGCATGCGTTGTGAACTGCTTTCATCAACAGGAATGACCATCTTACCTCCTGTTCGCAACTGTTCCACAAGCTTTGGCGGTATTTGCGGTGCCGCAGCCGTTACTATTATTTTATCAAAAGGGGCATAGGTGGGCAATCCCTCAAAACCATCACCGTAAAAAAATTTTATACCAGGGTATTTTTTCAGGTAACTAAAATTTTTGTTGCTGTCGAATAGTTTTTTTTGCCGCTCAATCGTATATACCTGCGCTCCCAACTCGGCCAATACCACGCTCTGGTAAGCGCTTCCGGTACCAATTTCCAATATTTTGTCAAAAGGCTTTACTTCCAGCAACTGGGTTTGGTAGGCCACCGTATAGGGCTGTGAAATGGTTTGCTTTTCGCCAATAGGAAAGGCTCTGTCTTCATAAGCAATCTGGTCAAAGGCCAGATCCATAAAAAAATGCCTGGGGATATTGTTCATAGCATCCAGCACTTTCTGATCGGAAATGCCTTTTTTTTGCAAAGAAGCAATTAGTTTGCGGCGCAGGCCTTTATGACGATATTCGTCTTCATACTTTTTCATGTGCGGCTGCAAGATAAAAAATTGACAGATCAAAATGGCTGATCTTTACAACAGCTACAAAACAATTACCTGTTCCTGCTTTATTTTGAATTGAAAAACAAGCAAACATGCCGGTCATAAAAGCTTTTCCTCTCTTTAATTTTTGCCTGTTGCCCTTTATGGTTTTTGCGCAACACATTGAAATGCTCCATTCCGGAACAGGAATTTCGTTAAGAGGATTGAGCGTTGTGGATGATAAAGTGATCTGGGCAAGCGGAAGCAATGGAACTGTTGGCAGATCGGCAGACAGTGGCAAAACATGGAGATGGATGCAGGTAAAAGGATTTGAAAAAACCGACATCAGGGAAATAGAAGCTTTTGATGCCGCTACCGCTATTATTATGGGCATTGCCGAACCGGCCTATATTTTAAAAACCAACGATGGCGGCAATACCTGGAAGGTAGTTTTTGAAGATAAGCGCAAGGGTATGTTTTTGGATGCGATGGAATTCTGGAATGAGCAAAGCGGAATTGTTATCGGCGATCCATTAGAGGGAAAAATATTTATTGCAAGAACTTTTGATGGCGGAACTACCTGGCAGCATTTACCCGAAGAAAATTACCCGGTGGCTAAAACAGGGGAAGCCATGTTCGCCGCCAGTGGTACCAATATACGAACGCTCTCCAAAAAAGAAGCCTGTTTTGTAACCGGCGGAAGCGTATCAAGGTTATTTATCCGTAACAAAACAATTGATCTTCCGTTAGTACAGGGCGGGGAAACAACCGGGGCAAATTCTATAGCCGTATATGACAATAAAAAACTAAAGCCGGCAAAGCATATGGTAGTGGTAGGAGGCGATTTTGGGGCCGACAGTACTGCAACCCAAAATTGCGCGGTAAGCAACGACGGCGGCAACACCTGGACGATTCCGGAAACACCTCCAAAGGGTTACCGCAGTTGCGTTGAATTTATTGCCAAAAAAAAGTTGGTTAGCTGCGGAACAACCGGTGTTGATGTTTCGGAAGACGGGGGAATGAAATGGAAATTCATCAGCAAAGAAGGTTTTCATGTATGCAGGAAAGCGAAGAACGGGAAAATGGTATTCCTTGCAGGCAAGGATGGAAGGATTGCGAGGTTGGTGTGGTGAAGAGGATGCATAAGAAGGACTTGAAATTCGGGACCTGCCGCCGGCAGGCAGATTCAAGATTGAGATAGAATTGGCTTCAGATTTAATATTTGAATATTCATGCCCGATCAGCAAAAGCATAGGTTTCATAGCGCTGAAAGCGTACAAGCGAGCCTACCTAACGGACAGGCAGGCGTGCAACGATAGTTCAATAGCAACACGTCAGTAATGCACAACATAACAGCCTTCCCCTGTTCAATATCGCAGTTTCCGCAAAATTCAAAAAATATTACATTTGCATGATGAAATTAGTGGAAAAGAAGCCCATCAGGGTAGCCATACTCGATTTATATGAAGGCGTAGCTAACCAGGGCATGCGATGCATCAGGGAAATATTGAATCAATATGGCGAAGCCAATTTCCTTGATATGGAATGGGATGAATTCGACGTGCGCCAAAGATTGGAGGTACCCGATACCTCTTACGATATTTATATCTCAAGCGGTGGGCCGGGAAGTCCCTTAGAAAGCAAAGGCAGCCCCTGGGAAAACGCCTATTTTCACTGGCTAAACCAGGTGGAAGCATGGAACAATAACCCCGGCCACTACCAGAAAAAATACGTTTTCTTCATCTGCCATTCATACCAGTTGATTTGCCGCCATTACCGGCTTGCCGAGGTTGGCAAAAGGAGATCAACGGCATTCGGCGTATTTCCCGTTCATTTGCTGAACGAAGGAAAGGAAGAGATTGTATTTGATGGACTGAACGACCCCTTCTATGCTGTAGACAGTCGCGATTACCAGGTAACCACCCCCAATCACAACCGGCTTAAGCAAATGGGCGCTTCTGTGCTTTGCATAGAAAAAGAAAGACCACACGTGCCGTTAGAAAGAGCCGTTATGGGTATTCGTTTCAATGAATATATGATTGGCACCCAGTTTCATCCCGAAGCCGATGCAATTGGCATGAGCATGTACCTGCAGCGCGAGGATAAGAAAAATGGCGTTATAGCAGCGCATGGAGCAGATAAGTGGGCTTCAATGATTGAGCAGTTAAATGATCCGGATAAAATACTCTGGACTTATTCGCATGTGCTGCCCAACTTCCTTAACCAGGCGGTGGAGCATTTGCAAACAGTGGAAGTATAATATATAATATTTATCTTCCCTGTAAACTTATGAAC
>CAMPJQ010000608.1 GCA_946886925.1 uncultured Terrimonas sp. | reverse complement strand
CCCTCTCAATTGCATTCCCAATCCAAAAGTATTAACCCGGCCGGTTCTAACGGGGGTCATTGTATTGAAATTAGGCACTACCGACATACTGCTTCTTTCGTAATAAGCATAATCCACACCCGGCCCCACCTTATCAAAGGGGGATTCTCCATATTGATTTATGGCCCTCAGTTTGTAATAGTAAGTTGTAGAGGGTTCAACCAAGGTATCTGCAAAGCTGGTAGTATTGGCAGGCAAAACGCCAATAGTATTAAAGTTATCCAAAGGATCTGTAGAACGGTATAGCTCAAACGATTTTTCATTGTTACTGTTATCACTCCATGTAAGGTTAATTCTTTTAAAAGAAACCGCTGTAGCAGCCAAATTGGAAGGCTTTGCAGGAGCAGTTCCCAGAGGAGCTGGTGAAGGATCTACAAAAGCAGAATCAGGAATAGGAGCCATCGACCAGCCATTGCCTCCCGTTCTTTGCCACGATACACTCATGTTTGCACCGCCTCCTTTTTGAAAAAATGTTATTGCTATAGGATAAACGCCTGCTGCAAGATTAATAGTGGAACTTTCCTCATATTCGGAACCATGGAGCCCGTCGTTATTAACCAGGGCTGTTGCGGTGTGGTTGTACTGAGCGAGGTACAATTTGCTCCCGTCGTCAGAAGTTGTACTGAATCTATAATTTCCACTTGAAGGAATGCGGATATAACCCTCCCATAAAAATGCATAATTTTCAGCCTGTGTTGCATTAGATAAAGTTACATTAGGCACTACCCCGGTTAATATTGGCGTGAGCGTATTAAAATCAGGCAAATTGTCCCAGGTACCTGTATAATGTTTAAATGTTAAACCTTTCGCTAAAGGCTGAGCCGTAACCTGATTACTGGGTGCAGATTTGTTACCGGCAATATCAACCGCTTTGATTGTAAAATTGTATGTTTTACCAAAATCAAGACCATACACAACATGTTCAGTACCAGAAGTCACATAGAATTTTATACCATTAACATAAATTTCATAATGATCCATTCCCACATCATCAACAGACTCATTCCACGCCAATGATACTTAATTTCTTGTTGTACCGGTTACATGCAGATTACCCGGCGCTGTAGGTGGTGTTATGTCCTTTTGAGTGGTGGCGCTTGCTTCATTTGAAACTGGGGCTGCTGCAGTATTATTAACAGATCTTACGATATAATAATATTTCACACCCGGTGTTAAACCCTCCCGTACAAAATTAAACTCATCGCCCCCAACAAGACTTACAAATTTATAAGGACCGCCAGATTGTGTGGCTTCGTAAATCTCAAAATTAGTTTGAGGGTAAGTGGGATTAGGGTTTGCACTCCAGTTTAGTTTTAGTGCAGTATAAGAAAGTGGAATAGCAATAAGATTGGTGGCGGCGTCAGGTTTATTTGGGCCATTTGCATTGATTACTTCAAATGGAGTTGAAAAAGCACTCGAACAGCCAAACTGCTCGGTTACTTGAACATGATAACTGCCTACTGTTACTCCGCTGAGTACATTGGCTGTCCCTAAACCTGTATTATTCCCTACTTTTCTCCAGAGGTAAGAAGCATACCCACTATGCACTTCAATTGCTATGGAAGTCTTGCCATCCGGAGATGGTAACACACGACTTGCCAAACCGCTAACTTTGATCACCGGAGGTATTGTGGTGGTTTTATATTTAATTTCAACCGGAATAGGTGACCACGGAGACCAGACCGAACCCAACCGAATCCGGCAGGAATATGTGCCAATATCTGTTACAGTAAGTGTGTTAGAAGTTGTACCTAATCCTGTAAGATCATTACCATCCTTACGCCACTGATATTGGTCAAACCCTGCGGTAACCCCAATAGTAGTATTGATAGGTTGTTCCGGACAAAATTCCGTTCTGCCAAATAAAGGCCATGGGTTAGCTTTATGTGCCCGGTTAATGAACGGAAAGTAATCTGGTTCGCCCCACGCCGCGTACCAACTGCCGTGTCCTAAATTAGGATACTCGGTATAGGTGAAATTTGCACCCGCCTGCTGAGCTTTATTATTCAAATATTGTGAAATGGCGGGAACAGGAGAATTGTCAAGGGCCCCCTGAAATAACCAAATGGGAATGAATTTGTTTTGAATAATATATTCGCTGGTAGTAGAAGCAGCATTACTAATGGGTGTTATTGAAGAAACAAGTTTGGGGTAGTTTATAAAGAATTGCCATGTCTGGTATCCTCCTAAAGATAATCCATTAATATTTACCCTAAAAGGGTCAATATTAAGCTGAGGTATAAGAAAATTTTCTATGAGCTCCTTTATAAATCCTCTTTTAACGCCAAAATCGCTACTAGGGTCATCACTTTGCGGATATAACAAAAACCCATTAAACTTTCCGTTATCTACTGCATCTCTGTGCAATTGTCCGCCATGGTATAACTGATATTCATTATCATAAATGCTTCCTCTCTCTCCTTTACCATGAAAAAAAACCAATAAAGGATATTTTGTATTGCCGGACGCATCATAATTGGTAGGCCACTTTAATCTGAATTGAACCCCTTTGTATATATACGCTTTAAAGGAAGAAGTATTCCAGTTAACCCGGTTTGTTTTCACCCATTTGCCCGGCTGGCCAAAAACTGGTTGCGCTGGGGGGTTAGAAGGATTGTAAATTACTATGGGATCATTGGGGTTAAAAACCTGTGCCTTAACGGATATAACAGATCCCGCGATAAAAAATGACAGACAGCCCCAAACTAATTTGCGTACGAATTGGTTCATATTAAGTTTTTTTCTGTAACAATATAGAGGTTCCAGGGAGGAGATTGGGCTTAGATGAAAGGATTAGTGTTTATAAAAACAGTAACTTTTACGCTGCTTAATTA
>CAMPJQ010000607.1 GCA_946886925.1 uncultured Terrimonas sp. | reverse complement strand
ACTATCAACTTTCAATGGGTGTGCGCACAGCCTGTAACAGTCCAATATACCGAAAGCACCGCCGTTTTTCCCAACCCCGAAAGAGGCTTTTATATTCCCACGCAAACATATGCAGGCAATTTTGTTCCGTTAAATGAGCAGCAGCTAACTCAATACAGAACTACGCAGCAAAAGCATGGCAGCGCCAGTTATGCTATCTACTCAACACTGCTATTCCGGTATTATATATTGGACCAGTTCGTTAACAAGCCATTGAGTGCCGGTTTTCTTCAAAAACTGGATAATGATTTCACAGTAGTGAGAAATGCAGGATTAAAAATGATCCTCCGTTTTTCCTATATCAATAAAGTACATTCAGATGGCTGCGCCGATAAGGAAGGCATTTGCCCTCCCTATGGAGATGCTCCAAAAAGCACTGTGCTGCAACACCTCTCACAGTTAAAACCTTTACTGCAAAAAAATGCAGATATTATCGCCGTTCTGCAACAGGGATTTATTGGTATATGGGGTGAAAACTATTATACAGATTATTTTGGTGATGCCTCTGAAAATGGTGCCGGAAGGATAATGGACAGTAGCTGGCGCGACCGAAACGACATACTGAAAGCGCTGCTTGATGCTTTGCCGAAGAACAGAATGGTGCAGGTTCGCACCCCGCAGATGAAGCAAAAATTTGTATATGGTCCTTCTGCCCCCACTGATTCACAACCCCTGAGCCGCGAAAAAGCATATAATCAAACGGATGAAGCAAGAATAGGTTTTCACAACGATTGTTTTTTAGCAAGCGCCGATGATTATGGTACCTACTACGATTACGGCAGCTCATCTACTCCCAAAAAACCTGCCAACGAAACAATGCGAAAATACTTTGCAGCCGACAGCCGTTATGGCCCCGTTGGTGGCGAAACCTGTGATGACGCGTTTAGCCCACAGAATGATTGTGCCCCGGCCGGCCATGCGGAGCAGGAAATGGCAGCTATGCATTACAGTTACCTGAACACAGGTTACAACAATAGGGTAAACAACGACTGGGATTCTATGGGTTGCATGAACAGCATTAAAAAAAGACTGGGTTATCGTTTTGTTTTAAAGGATGGTCATTTCCCCGCTGCCGGTAAAGCGGGTGAGCCATTTGATTTTTCAATTAACCTCAGCAATAAAGGTTTTGCTTCTCCATTCAATGCCCGTGCCGTTGAACTGGTATTGCGCAACATGGAAAATGGAAAAATTTTTATCATTCCCTGCAAAACGGATATACGCTCCTGGTTTTCGGGTGCTATACAGTGGAGGGAAACAGTAACACTACCCGATTCCATTACCGCCGGCAGCTACGCATTACTGTTGAACTTACCCGACAAATATCCTTCTCTTTCAAAAAGACCTGAATACAGCATACAACTGGCCAATGAACATGTATGGGAAGAAGCTACAGGCTATAATAAGCTAAACCATATTGTGGTAATCGGGAAATGAAAATGATTGAAATACTGCATATTAAAAAAGCATTTACTTTACAAAAAGGATATTAATAAACATGAATACATCACTCACCATACTGGTGAATTGCAGCGATGAAAAGGGTTTGATCTACAAGATCACCCGCGTGTTATATGAAAACGGTTTGAACATTGTAAAAAACAGGGAATTTGTAGATGAGGAAACCAACCGCTTCTTTATGCGCACCGAAGTGGAAGGAATAGCGGATGCAAAAACATTGCTGGAGTCATTAACAAAAGTGCTGCCGCCCAATAGCCGCATAGAAGTAGTGCCCGACCGCAAAAAGAAACTGGTTATCCTGGTTACCAAAGAAAATCATTGTTTGGGCGACCTGCTGATGCGCAATCATTTCAACGAATGGAATGCAGAGATAACAGCAGTAATAAGCAACTATGATCTGTTAAGAGATTTTACCGAAAGGTTCAACCTGCCCTATCGTCATATTGCTGCTGAAGAACTTTCCCGGGAGGAACATGAACAATTGCTGATCAGCACCATCAACAGCTATGCTCCCGACTATATTGTATTGGCCCGGTATATGCGTATACTCACCCCTGTATTTGTAAAACAGTACGATGGAAAGATAATCAACATCCATCACTCTTTTTTACCCGCTTTTATCGGCGCTCACCCTTACCGCCAGGCCTACGATCGTGGTGTAAAGATCATTGGCGCCACCGCGCATTTCGTAAATAATAATTTAGATGAAGGACCCATTATATGCCAGAATGTTATTCCTGTTGACCATTCGCAGAATGCAGCCGAAATGTCCCGCGCCGGCAAGGGCATAGAGAAAATGGTGCTGGCTCAGGCCTTAAAACTCGTGCTGGAAGACAGGGTAATGCTGAGCGGAAACAAGACGGTGATCTTTTAATCTGCTGGGCAGGCAATTTTGTATCTTAACCAAACAATTTATGTAGCATGAAAACCAATGATATCCTGCGGGAGCAAATATTGCAGGTAGTGGAAACCCAGCTAAACGAAAATAAACCACCGGAAACGCGGCAAACCTATAACCGCTTGCTGCAAAGCGGGATCAGCGATGAAAACGCGAAAATATATATCGGTCAATGTGTGTCGGTAGAAATTTTTCATGCAATGAAACATCATCAGCCTTTCAACCAGGAACGGTTTAAAAAAAATCTGAAGAACCTTCCCAAAGAGCCGTTTGAACCACGGCAGTGGCTGCCGGTTATTTATGCTGCATTTGATTCCGGACAAGTCAAGTTAACATTACTACGTCCTATCTGATTAAAATCCCACCCCAGGCGTTGCCTCTATTTCAACTCAGACAGCCTTGTTAGCCCAATCCTTATGATTCCATGGCAACCCATCCCGCCTAATTGTCCTATTTTTGCCGGCAATACCATAAAGCCATTGTTATGCAAAGAG
>CAMPJQ010000606.1 GCA_946886925.1 uncultured Terrimonas sp. | reverse complement strand
GCTTATTATGCAGCGTGGACCCGACTAAAAAAATTGTGGATAACAAAACTGGCTTTCATAAAAAATGCAGAAGTCTTTACTATTGCTACTATCGTATTTGTATTCGTGTTGATTTCGGCTTCCCGGTTTCAGCTTCCGCATTATCTCAATATTATATTCCCCTTTCTTTCTGTTTTAACTGCCGCAAAGCTCACTCTACTGAATGAACAAAAAGCATATAGCCGTATGCGGATAATTACCCGCTTACAGGCAGGAACTGCTGTGGTAATGGTGATACTTATTGCAGTGTTGTATATATGGTTTTTCCCGGTTCGCGTCATTTTTACCTGTGCACTCGCTTTAGCAGCTCTACTTTTTATTGGGCAATGTGCTTTCAGCAACCAAAAACCACTCTCGAAGATCGCTGCCACAAGCGTTACAGGCATTGCATTGGTAAATATAATACTGAATGGCTTTTTTTATCCTCAGTTACTGCGTTATGAAGGTGGTTCGAACCTGGCTAAGCTTTCACGGGAAAAACAAATTGATCCATCTGATGTTTATTATTACAATACCTATAATTTTGTATTTGATTTCAATACCCGGCACCTCGCACCAACGCTGTCTCTTGAGGAAATTATAAACAAGTCCGGTAAACCCTATTGGCTTTTTACCGATACCCCGGGATTGGACTCCTTAAAACAGGGTCAAATACAGGTTGCGGAAACGATCAAAACTGAACATTTTCATATTACCCGTTTGAAACTTGCCTTCCTGAATCCGGCTACCCGGCCGAAAACGCTCGACAGATTGTACCTGCTGAAAATTTCACCTTAAAAAAAAATTTTATGACCCCTGAACTATCTATTATAATAACCGTTTTAAATGAACGGGAAAACATCAGCCACCTGATCAGAAAATTAAACTATGATCTGGCGGGCATCGACTACGAAGTAATTTTTGTAGACGATGGATCAACAGACGGCACCCCAAGGGCAATCAGGAAAATAGCCGATGAAAAGATCATCCTGATTGAACTAAGAAAAAATTATGGTCAAAGTACAGCCATGACAGCCGGTATTCATCATGCAACAGGCAGATACGTGGCACTGCTGGATGGCGATCTTCAGAACGACAGCAGCGATATTCCTTTTATGCTTGATAAATTAAAGCTTGAAGACTGGGATGTAGTGGCAGGCAACCGCAAAAACAGGCAGGACGGATTTATTTTACGCAAAATACCCAGCCGTGTGGCCAACTACTTTATCAGGAAATTTACAGGTGTACATATCAAAGATTATGGATGTACCTTGAAAGTTTTCAAAAAAGAAATTGCAGACGACCTTGGATTATATGGCGAAATGCACCGTTTTATTCCTGTACTGGCTAAATTACAGGGCGCCAGTATTGTGCAGGTAGATGTAAAACATCATCCACGGAAATACGGACAATCAAAATACGGACTGGGCCGAACCTTTAGGGTAATGTCGGATCTGATTACCATGATATTCTTCAGAAAATACATACAAAAGCCCATGCACCTGTTTGGTACGCTTGGCTTTATCATGTTCAGCATAGGACTGGTTACCAATATATACCTGCTCGTTTTAAAAATGATGGGACAGGATATATGGGGAAAGCCTTTATTGATTTTAGGACTATTGCTTTTGCTGGGTGGCATACAATTAATTACCCTGGGATTTTTGGCCGAGATCAGCATCCGCATTTACTTTGAAGCCGGGAATAAAAAAACATACCAGATCAGACGTATTGTACATGGACAGGAAAAGAGCCTGGAATATCATTAAATTATTTTTAAAGCTGGCTGTTACAGGCCTTACTTTATGGATTGTTTATACTAAAGTTGATCTTAATGCCTTATCCCGCATATGGAACAATGCAATAGTATGGCTTTTTGTGCCGGCATTGATTTTCTTTGCACTTTCGCAGTTCATTTCATCCTTTCGCCTGCTGAATTTTTTTAGAAACATCCGGCTCCCCATATCTGTGAAGCACAATATTATACTGTATATACAGGGTATGTTTTATAATATTTTTTTACCCGGGGGCATTGGTGGTGACGGGTATAAAATACTAACGCTCCGCAAACAGTACAGCGCACCGTCCAAACAGGTTTTCAGCGCTGTTTTTTTCGACCGCCTGAGTGGATTGTGGGCCCTATGTTTTCTCATCGTATTGCTATCTTTATTTGTTCCGCTGTTCAATGATTTTACCTGGCTGATAGTCAGCGGTTTTGCCGGAGGCAGCATCGTATATTACCTTGTTGTGCGTTGGTTTTTCGCTACGCATATTGCCCGGTTTTTTAAAACACACATTTTAGCCCTGCTGGTACAAAGCTGCCAGCTTGTTTCCATTGGATTCATTTTAAAAGCACTGGGCGTTCACGAATTCTATTTTTCCTATTTTACCATATTTCTTTTATCCTCGCTCGCTACGCTTTTCCCTTTTAGTATTGGCGGACTGGGCGCTCGGGAAATTGCCATCGTTTGGGCAGCTTCTATACTTCAGCTAAACAATGATATAGCGGTTTCGGTAAGCCTTTGCTTTTACTTTATCTCTGCAATCTTATCGTTGTCGGGCATAACTGTTGTGTTCTATTCCCGAAAAGCAACACCCGGCGCTGCAACAGAACGCTGATAATCCCCTATCATTCGCTTTGCAACCTTCATTACCACTCTAAAAAAAAGAATTAGTTTTATTCTATACGGCATAAAAATTATATCTTTTGCATTCAAAATATGTATGCAGGTGAAATTCCCCCACCAATGTAACAGGGATTAAATCATTTTTTAAGCACGCATTAATGATAAAAATAAAAACCAACTTACAGCCTTCGCACTTCAACAATAAACTAAAAAACTTCTGGGATATTTCGGAAAGGAAAATTACACTTATTGA
>CAMPJQ010000605.1 GCA_946886925.1 uncultured Terrimonas sp. | reverse complement strand
GTTTCGCCGCTTCTATTCCACCCGTCATACCTCTCCAACTCATTACCGTTGCTTCCGGGGCAAGTCCTCCTTCAAGGATTTCGTCCCAGCCGATGAGTTTTTTACCCTTCTTTTTTAATATGGTTTCCATGCGTTTGATAAAATAACTTTGCAGTTCATTTTCAGTTTTTATATTCTTTTCCTGCATGAAAGCCTGTACTTCGGCCGATTTGTGCCAGAATGTTTTGGTACATTCATCCCCACCAATATGAATATATTCATTGGGGAAAAGTGCCGCCACTTCTTCAAATACCTTATCCAAAAAATCGTATACACGTTCATCAGCCGGGTTCAGCGTATTGTCCAGTATATTATAAAACTTGCTCCCCGGATTAACGGGATAGATATACCCTGTGGCAGATAAATAAGGATAGGCTGCAATAGCAGCCAGGGAATGGCCCGGCACATCAATTTCAGGTAAAACAGCAACATTACGCTCACGGGCATACGCTACAATTTCCTTTATATCTTCCTGCGTATAAAATCCCCCATCGGTAGCTGCTTCATTTTTTCGGGGTTGGTCGTAAGTCCACCATCGTCCTGTACGGGGCACCCGCCACGCACCCACCTCCGTTAATTTTGGAAAAGCTTTTATTTCTATCCGCCAGCCCTGGTCATCTGTAAGATGCCAGTGCAATACATTGTACTTGTAGCGGGCCATTTGGTCAATATACGCTTTCACAAATGTCTTGGGGAAAAAATGACGGCTTACATCCAGCAATAATCCTCTCCATCCAAAACGGGGGTAATCCGTAATCCGTACAGCGGGAATGATCCACGATGCAGATTGAACCGTTTTCTTTTCCATAGCGGCGGGAAGCAGTTGCCGCAATGTTTGCAATCCATAGAAAATTCCGGCAGCATGCCGGGCCGTTAAGGCAATGGAACGGGATGTAACCTCAAGCGTATAGCCTTCCTCACCTTTCACATCTTTTAATGAACCATTTAATACCAATCTGATTTGTTTTTCTGAAGACCTGGCTTCGCTTTTAATCTTCAGTGTATAACCAGTAGCCGGCGCCAACCATTGAACAAACATGTGAGCCAACTGGTTCAATGCCGTATCATCCAAAGGGGCGATAATAACCGTTTGTTTATTGAGTATAAATTCACCTTTTCCATTTACTATATGCACAGGTTCGGGGATAATAGAAATATTCCGGGTTTGGGCAATGCTTTTCCCGGGAAGAAAGCCCATTATAAAAAAAGAAAATAAAAAAAGTTTCTTCATGATAAAAAAGATAAAATTGTTCCGTAGTCCTTTATGTTGATTCACCGCGCAAGTATTTTGTTTATTGTACATAATAAGCTGAAAGCATTTTCACCTGGGGTGTGCCACTATATTCAGTTATGCTCAGCCTGATCTTATTTGTAATGATATTATCAAATTGATGAATCCTTTTATGCCCAACCGAAATGCCATCACATACTGGTTCCCATTTGTTATCATTCCATGCTTCCACAACATATTTCCTTATCCGTTCTCCCTTTAAAATATCTTCCATAATTACAACATGGTTTATACCGGTGGGGCGGCCGGGTATGGTAAGTAGTATCTTACCACCTTTACCATGCGTTTCCGCCAATGGTTTTGAAAAGCGGCGTTTTATCTCTTTTCCAAAAGCAACAAACTGTTTATAATCTTCCGGGGGAAAGCGCCCTGCAGTGTCAATGACCATACCAATGAGCATATTGGCATTTCTTCCAACGCTTGTATAATAACGATCAACTAATTCCTCTGCCGAAAAGATATACAGTTCCTGGTTGGAACGCCATAACCAGCCGCCGTTCCAGGCAGATTTTTTCCGGTTTGGAAAATCTGCTTCAGCAGGACTCCATAACCTCCCATTGGGATTGCCATGTAAATCTTTTATTTCTATTACACCATCAGAAGACGTAGTCGCATCTGTTCTGCTCCAGTGCGGATAGGGTGCACGACCATCTTCATTACCTACCCATCGGATCAGATTTTTGCTTTTTATTGGCCCCTGGAATAAAATGGCCTGTGACTGGTGTTTTTGAATTAATTGTTCTACCTCAGTGGCAATACCTCCATTCTCATTTACCATTACACCGCCATCGAACCATATCTCCATCAGGCTTCCATATTGGGTCCATAATTCAGTAAGCTGCTGAAGTACAATAGCATTGTATTCCCGTAACTTTTCCGGGGAATCAAATGGCCTGTATCCTGCTCCGTAATAAGTATTAAAGTTTGTATTGTAATAAAATCCAGGTTTTATGTCATACTTTTTACAGGATTTAATGAAATCTGCCACTATATCACCTTTCCCGTTTTTCCATGGCGTATTGCCTACATTGTAATTATTAGCTTTGCTTGGCCAGAGCGTAAATCCTGTTCCATGCTTGGCTACCAGTACGGCATATTTTGCGCCGGCTGCTTTAGCTGCTTCAAGCCATTGATCGGTATCCAGTTTTGACGGATTAAATATTTCCAGGTCGGGCAGCGTGGCGGTGTTCTTATAATCAAATGTTTCGGGGGCAAACACATTGATATCATAATGTATAATTACGCCTATTTCGGCATCAGCCCAGTTAATATGTGATTGAGATGGCAAAACTGTTTTAAGATCAGCAACACCTTCCTGGCTGTACCCAACCCGAAGTAAAAAAATATTGGCTGCTAACAGTAAGCAACTTATTCTTTTCATGAACAAACAATTCATTAGAAAGAAATTTAAAAAAAGATACCTGATCAAATGGCGATCATTAAAAGATTGAACAACGCTGGCGGTTTTAAATCAAAATAAGTAAACTGCCTGTATGTGTGTACATGGATAGCATGTACCTGTTGATATTCTTATTTTAAATAAATAAGCGGAGAATGATCTTTTCATTCA
>CAMPJQ010000604.1 GCA_946886925.1 uncultured Terrimonas sp. | reverse complement strand
GTAGTAAGGATGTCAAAAAGTAAAAGCGGCCAGCAATATTTTCCCTTTCTTGATAATGTAGTAAAAGGGAAAATTTCATTTGAAGAAATAGATGCTGCAGAAAGCGATTCCATACAGTATTACAAACTGCTGGTAAAAACCCAGCTTGATTATATGGATCGGCTATTGAATAAAGACACAGCGCTGGCATTTAAAGAATTAACGGCAAAGCTTGAGAGAAAGGCCGAAGATGTTTTTGTGACGACTATTAATGGATTGCATAATGAACCGGATGCAGTCAGGTTCAGATGCCTTCAACCCTTAAATGCACAAGAACTGTATTACCTCGCAGTATTGTCGGATGGACTGATTTATACATCCAGCTATACCAATGGAGTATATCCATTAATGATGAAAAAGATCGGCAATCGCGGCGATTCATTATTACTGAGTTTGCGTTTTGATCATTACCGCAAGTTTATCAGCCAGGCGGCTGCCTATAACACGCTGGGTAATTTTCTTTCTACTTTTCCCAGCCATGATGATGCAACCGACCTGATGAAAGCATTTGTAGGTAACCTGGAGAAAACAGAGGGGCTTGAAGATGGAGTGGACGTGGCGGATTCTTATGCGAGTATTATTGAAACAAACAAGAAATTGGCAGAGGAAGTTTTGAATCTTGTGCAGGTAAACTATCAAAGAAATATAAACGATAATAACACCAAGGGCATTGTTATTTATAATATCCTGAACAAGCTTTTTCTTTCAGCGGATTCCACAAAGAATATAGACCTGACCAAAGAATTGGGAATCCCGCCTGTTTATAATGTTCCTTTTTCGTCTTTAACAAATGATAAAGGAGAAGTTATCGCACAGGTATTTTTTTATGGTGACAAGGACGGACAGGGAATCTTTACTGGTTTTCAAAATATGTTTGGTGGAGGCAACTGGGCTATTGATCGCAGTAATTCGCAGTGGATCGTTATAAAATCCACGAAGGGTAAACCGGTTATAATTTATGCTAACCGCCCATTACCCGAAGAAACAGGAGAAGACGACCAGGCACAGCAGGCTCTGCGGAATTATCTTGTAAAAAATAATCTTCAGCCAACAGTGACTATACATCGTGGCCATAGTTATTTTGCTAACTCTACAATAGCTTATATGGCGTCTTCATCCCGCATTGTATTCATGGGAAGTTGCGGCGGATTTCATTTGATCGATTCTATTTTACATAAATCAACTGATGCGCATATCATTGCTTCCAAACAAATAGGTAAAACAGCTATTAATAAACCCTTCTTTCAGTTACTAACGGAGAAACTGAGAAACGGCAACGGGATCGACTGGATACCATTCTGGAAAGAGTTTAAATCAAAAACTGCAGTAGAAGGTTTTGAGGATTATATTCCACCGTATAAAAATCTGGGCGCCATTTTTATAAAAGCTTACCGCAAGGCAATAGGGGAGGAAGAGTAGCCAAGGGCTCAAAAGAGAGAAAGAGAAAAAGAGTTAGGTTGAGACGCCGCGATCATTGAGCGTTTTTTAGAACGGAGACTATCTTTTTAAATTTCTTTCCTGAGTTTGTCGGAGGAAGATCTTGTAGCTTATAGTAAAGTAGTTAAATGTTTCAAAAGAATGAAAGAAAAAAGAGTTAGATCGAAGACATTGCAATCAACTGAAGATTTTTCAAAAGGAAGACCTTTCTTTTCTTTAAACTCCTTTCTCTTTTGATCTCTTAGCTTATGAGAACAATCACCAGACGTTTTTCCGGACTTATCTTTTGCCTGTTTACATACAATTTCACCCTTGCCCAGGCTGATACTTCACAGCTTACAATAGTTTCAATTCCTCTTAACCGCCAGCTTTTTCATGATAATATTGATAAAGAACAAAAGAGTGCAGCCAGCTTTTTGAATGACTCAAACAATAAGAATGGAAATGACCTGGTCAAACACACTCTTACACTGAGGGTTGATCAGCTTCAGGAGATTATTGAAAAAGATAGTTTGCAAAATCATAATCAAAAACTTTATTACCTGAGAGGATTGCGAATACTATTAAGAAACGTGCGAACCAGTTGGAAATTGAAGCAATTGGATCCTGTTAATCTTCCTGCAGTGATTGATGGTTTTGAAGAATGCATGCAGTTGGATAAAAAAGCCATCTCTATTGAAAGTTATATTGATAAATCCGGGTATGAGGTGGCGGCTCCGCTTGTCCGTTCTTCAGCCTTTGATAAAAATTCCGCGATCAATGCTGCCCGCCAACAGCTTATTCTTAAATATTGTTTGCTCTATCCGGTAGAAACATTTTCAACACTGAATGCCAGTTTAAAAAATGATCCTGATCTTCCGTTTGCGGATAGCTTGATAAAAGTAATGGGAAAAAGATATCCTGCACAATTATATACCTATGCACAGGCAGGCAATAAGCTTGGCGCTGTTATCAGAAACATCAGCGACGATGATTTTGTTAAGACTGTAACGTTAATGTCGAAAAGTAAAAGCGGCCAGCAGTATTTCCCTTTTTTGGATAATATCATCGAAGGAAAAATAACAATAGAACAAATAGATTCTTTGAAAGACGATTCATTACAATATTACCGGTTGCTGGTAAGTACGCAAATAGATTATGTGCAAAGAACTGCCAATGGAGATACCGTTTATGAATTTAAATCACTCACCCAAAGATTAGCGGCAAAAGCAAAAGATGTTTTTGTTAATACGATCAATGGTTTACATGAGAAGCCAGATGCTATAAGGTTTCAGTGTTTGCAACCGCTGAACGCCCAGGAATTATACTATCTCGCTGTATTGACAGACGGGCTTATTTATACTTCCAGCTATACAAATGGAGTGTACCCGCTCATGATGAAAAGGATCGGCAACCGCGGCGACTCATTGTTAAGAAGTTTGCATTT
>CAMPJQ010000603.1 GCA_946886925.1 uncultured Terrimonas sp. | reverse complement strand
GATTTTAAAAATGGTATTGCTTTTATAGTTATAAATAGTGTATGGTGAATTGTATTCATTGTTTTTTATGGACGCCGTTACAAACAATGCGCTTTTAAAGAAATACTGATCAGCTTTCAGTTCCCAGACCGAATACTGTGCGTTGTAATTGAAAATATTGAAGGATTGAAAGTTAAGTCCCATGCGTTTGTATTGCGCGTAAATGCGGGTGTCAATAGAAGGAATATTGGAAAACAACTGAATGGAATAGGCTTCATTGCTGCGATCGGAGAATGAAGATACTTTTGCTGTACGGCTGTTACCGCTTTGCCTGCCTGCCGGCAGGTTTTGCAAAGGCGCAAATTTCGGGTATGAAGATTTGGCTATTTCCGCAATAATATAATTGTTCCTGTTCAGAGAATATCTTCCTTCGATAGTGAGGCCCAATACGGGGTTCTGCAAGGGCACATTATTACTGGCAAAGCCCGGAGCCGGCTTACTGCCCCTGTACGCGGTTAGTATTAAACTATTGCCATCCTTTTTTCCTATGCCCGCTCTCACCAGGGTAAGCCATTGTTTAGGTCCGCGGCTGCGGTTTGCAATAAAATCGCGGTAACGATAATCTACTGTACCTGCTGCCACTGCATAATAAAACCGGTTATTGTATTCAGCATTTACGCCTGTAACACTAATGTTTTTTGCAGAAAGTTCAGAATAATCAACCGAACTGCGACCAATAGAAAATTTTTTAATTGCCATCAATTGTTTTACCCGGCGATAAGAACTATTGCTGTCTAATCCGTAATTTTTAACCTGGCTTTGCAACACAGCCGGGTCGTTTGTTGCATCAACCAGTTGGCGAACAGAATCCATTGCCTGCCGGGTGAATGTTTTCGCTTTCTTGTATTTTTCTTCCCATTGCTGTACCTCCTCCGAAACCTGTTTGTATTTTTCCCTCTTTGTTATATACTCCTTTATATATGCTATTGCTTCTTCCTGCTTGCTACTAAGCACTGCTGTTGCAATGGAGGAGGCGCCCTTGCTTTTTAAAGCAGTGATCCGTTTTATATTACCCGAAAGCGCCGCACCACTGCGCATCCATTTGGTATGGTCTGCCCGCTCTCCTGAATTTTGTATTGTATCCTGCAAATATCTTTTTACGTTTTCTTCCAATGCCTTCTCACTGTATCCTGAAATATCTGGGTAGCCAATAATAGCGGCAACAGACTGGCGGCTATCCATCAATTGCTGGATCTGGCGCCCATCCTGCAGCCATTGACCGATTTGGTGTTGCAAAGCGTATTTTTTTTGCAGGCCGGCATACATCAAACTATCCACATTGTTTTGCCGGATTTGATCCACCATTGCAGTCTTCAGCTTTTCCCTTAAAACAGATTCCCAGGCTTGCCCGTCAAATTCAATACCAGCGTCTATATAGTTTTTAAAAAGACGGGAATTGCTGTGCCGGGCATTGATATGAATAGCTACAGGCAATGTTTTGCTGATTGTGGTATAAATGTTTGCACGGGCGTTATGCTGTATTATATTATTATCTGCATAGGACGTATCAATATCGGAGCGGTAAAAGAAGCCATAGCTCACGTCTCCGTGTACAGCCGGCATAGCGTGTAAAGAAACAGAGTCTTTGGAGATAACTTGCCGGACTTGTACTGGTAAAGACTGTAATTTGAAAATATGTTTCGAATAATAATTTCCCTTGCAGATTCCGGTAATGAAAAGAAAATAGTAAACGGCGCTGTCGCCTTCATTGTAATATGCTTTAAAAGGGAGTATTAAACTATCGCCTTTAATATTATAAGTTGCTGGCAATAAATGAGGTGGAGAGGAGAGTGCATTGTTCAACTGCTGTGCAATGACGAGCATGGGGAACAGGCATAGCAAAAACAATATAGCTTTGGTGTTAGCCAAGGTGTTTTACAGATGTGGTGTTAGCAACTAAGTTTCACGACTAAGCTAAAATAAAGATTGATAAATCGCAAATTAATTTCATGGTTTTTGAAAAAAAAATTAAAAAGACCAATATGTCGGCTTAAATCCTTTAATGGCGGGTTTTGTAACTAAGCCTGAGAATTGGAAATACAGCAGCGCCCGTGATTTTAGTGCGATGAAAGGATGAATTGATAAATATGGCACAAGAAGGCCGGTCTACAATCTGTTCTTGCGACTTTAAAGTATTTGAATCAACAAAGTGGTTTTATTTGTAGACCCCTCGTTCCCGGTGCAGACTTCGATGCCGAATTAATTCTGGATGGAAGAATAATAGGAGTACGAATCAAAGATGACAATACATTTAAGCTTTATAGAGATTTCTCTTATTTTGTTCCTCGTGGTACAGCTTTAATTGTAACAGAGAATTTGGCATTTCTTTGGACAAAGGGATTTATACCGAGAATTCAAACACAACTTGGACTTGAAACACCAGACCCAATATGTGTAGAAGTAATCAGAGGTGAGAAAGATATTGAAATAGTATGCAAGGACATTTTAGCTTTGACAAAGTTGAACTATAACGCCTGCATATTCGCTGACGGCCCGCCTGTAACTCTTCGTTTTGCTGATTATATAGGAGAAGTGTTGACAGCAGGAAGAGACATAAAATCGGAAGTGTTGCCATTTAAACATTACTTATGAGCAGACAGAAACACCTACACCTAATAACTAAGCTTTCGTTTTTGCCCAACGGGCAAGAAATGAAAGCGCTGTTGAACGAAACAGGGCTATTTGTTATGGATTAACAAAAGTATTTGCAAAAGCAGGGCCGGACAATGTAACATCAGCCATGTGCAAGCATCTGCAGTGGTTCCGGGCCGACGTTCTATGGACTAAAAAAATATATTTTTCTTTTTAAACATAAAATGCTCCGGTTTTCCACAAATGGCTTATCATTCTTTATTACTGCAAA